>CAMYXB010000069.1 GCA_947303145.1 uncultured Clostridia bacterium
CATAACTACCTCCAGAGAGATCCTATCATGGTTTGATATAAAAAGCAACAAAAAAACTGACAAGGTGTTCTTATCAGTTTTTATTGGCGGGAAAAGTGGGTGCCCATAAAACCTTTTATCTGACTACATATTCTTTTTTCTTTGGTTGATTAAAATCATAAAAAAGTTCAATATGTCCACATTTTTCACAAGCAAAAGATTTGCATTTTTGTGAAACATAACCTTCTGTCGCAACAATTTGATTGTCTATAATTTTTACCTCTTTTAATTGTTCGTGACCACACATTGTGCATTTCATACAACTATCCTCCTTATTTATTTTATTATACCATACAATATCATTAAATTCAAAGTAAATAATAAACTCCACACAAACCGCGGGGGTTCGTATGGAGTCTCACTTGGCGGAGAAGGCGAGATTCGAACTCGCGCACGCTGTTACACGCCTAATCCCTTAGCAGGGGATCCCCTTGGGCCTCTTGGGTACTTCTCCAATTGTATGCGTTTTTGATTGTATCAAAGTTGCCAGTCTTTGTCAAATATTTTTTTGAAAAAATTGTATGATATTTTTGTAAGGAAATGAAAAAAGTTTGACATAATATATTCATGTATTATTCTTATCATGGTATGGCCACGAAACTGATAAATGAGGGCAAACTCCTGCACTATGAGATAGTGGACAAGTGGAACAGCATATCGCCTGCACTTGTTTTGTTTTTCTCCTCTCATTCTCCTATGCCAATAAGGAAAGAAAAGTGGAGCGAATATTTATATCTTATAGAAAAAGTATCTAAAGAAAAGAGGTGAAAAAAAACAGTAAATATGCGAATAAATAAAGAAAGACCGAACGGTTGGTCGAAAAATTTGTCTACCAAAATTATATTGTCGAACTGCAGCGACCATATAGTCGAAAATGTCTCATTTTATTTCTTCTTGTCATAGATAATGTATGGCATAACGAGGCTACATATTTGTTTAAGAAGGAATACTATATCGTCCAATTCTTGCCTACTACAAGACTTGGCAAGGTGTCTAGATATGCTGAGGGCAAGGCAATTTATTTCATCTCCAGTCATATCTCATTATACACAAATAGAGCGTATTTTTGTGAATAAAAAAAATGTTTTTATTTTTTGAAAAATATAGTATACTATATAGGTAGGAATTTAGGCTCTAGATAAAATAACGTTGTAAAGAGGGGGTAAGTATGAAGAAAAGAACCAAGATATGTTTGTATATTTTTCTTGTGTGTTCATTTTTAGCGCTAGGCATACTTGGATATTTCGTATTCAATCCTAGTGGAAACAACGTTAGAGCAGGTTCAAGAAAATTCGTCACATTCAATAGCGTGGACGCAGCATCCTCTTACTCCATACAAGCAGGAAAGTCTGATAGCGAAAGAAGCGAGGAGACTCTCACATACAAAGTGGGAAAAACCTATGATGAAAATATGCACGAGACGCATTTTAGGGTGGAGGTGTTTTCAGGCGAAGATGCTTTGGCTGTGGAAACCTACACTCAATCGGTTATAAAAGAAAATGGCAATAATAAAATTGATTGTAAAATATCTGGATATACAATCAGTTTTTTTTCTAGCGGGGAGACATTGTCCTTCCCTGACCAAATACTCACCAATGTAGATAAGGATATTTTTTGCTCTGTAGTGAGCGAATTTATGCCCTCTCTTTTCACTAGCGATGGCTCTTATACTATTTATCTGAAGGCTTTTGACGAAAGCGGTGAGGAGATAGAACACACGTGCGCATATACTTTTTACTATAGAGCGGATACTGAGGAAGAATTCTTGAGGAGAGGGGAGTATTATTATAACGGCCAGTGGCTAGATTATGTTATAGAAAGCCGAGATGAACTGGATATGCTGGTGTGGTGGGCTGTGCTTTATAGACAGCAGAACTTATCTTTTTTCATAAAAACAGATGATATAAACGAATGGAATATCAATTCTCTTGTGATTTCTGCAATAAATAATTATCCTGAGTATGACGCATTAGAAGAAGTGGCGGTGTATGCCATAGCAGAAGGAAATGTAGGCATTTTATCTGGATTTAGTTATTATCTCGATGAGAATTTCACTCTAGTCTACACAGATTTGGAGGAAATGGACACTTCTGCTAATAAAGACTACTATAACATCGCCATAACTCAACTGCATCAAAAGGACGATAGTTATAGTCAAGGATTCATCTCAAGCGGGGAGAGTGGGGAGAGGCACTTTCCCTTAGATAACTGCGAAAATGAAGTGGTGGTGTATAACACAGAGCAACTATTTATGGTGGTGCAGAGTGGAGCAAAGCCTATATTTGAAAGTGGCAAAAGTGATATAGCACAGAGTGTGTATTTAACAGCAAGAGATATTCTATCCTCTATAAACAACAGTGATAATTTGTCCGATTATGACAAAATGCTCAACATATACAGATACATCACAGGTGAGGTGGTGTATGACTATGTGATATACTCATATATGCAACTTAGAAATGACTACTCTATCCGCAGTTTTGGCAATTTCAGTTGTTTTTATCTCGAGGGCGTGTTCTATGACTTTGGGCTAGGCACTCATTATGCAGTCTGTGACGGACTTTCCAAGGCTTTTTGTCTGATGTGCAAAATAGAGGGAATAGATTGCATCAAGGTCAACGGCTCGGTCGGTGGCGGCAATCATGCTTGGAACAGAGTCTGTATAAAAGACGAGGAAAAGGGACTTGACGGGAACTACTTTGTCGACACTACATGGGGCGAGGGCACATATGACAAAGATGGAGAAAACTATCAATTCCTCACACACATGTATTTTCTCTTTGACGGAGATTTGGAGACGAGAAGCATCTTTTATCCGCAAAATGTAGACACCTCTCCTGAAAATACCTTTGATTATTATCAGCAGACTTTCTATAATGACAAAAATAACAACAAGCAGGATATGTATGTGGAAAGTGATGATGAACTAGAAAACATCTTGTCAAGTCATGCACAAAATCTAGACAATGGCGACACGTGCACACTAGAATTTAAGTTGTCCACACAATATGCAAGTGACAAAAATAGCAAGATAAAACAATTGAGAGACATAACAAAGGACATAAAAAATGCAAGTGACAATGTGGATTATCTAACGAGGCGCATAAATGAACTAAAGGAAAAAATATTGAGACTAAAGATGCTGGGCGGGTGGACTTTTGCTTTGCAAACACACGAGACAGAACTCAGTCAAGCGCAGACTCTGCTTGACACATATACGAATAAATATGATTCGCTTACGCAAGAGAGAGATGAGTGGCTAGATAATATGGGCATCGACTGCGGGTGGGAATGGATAGACCTAGGCTCGATAGTCATGTTCAAACTGATGAAATAGCCACTATGCTTGACAATGACTAGATTATCTTGTAATATATATTGAATACGTTTTTGTAGAGGTAGATATGTTGCAAGTAATAGATGTTTCACTCAATTTCGGCAGTAGGAAATTGTTCAGTGATGTTAACCTAAAGTTTACCAATGGGAATTGCTATGGCATAATAGGTGCCAATGGTGCGGGCAAGTCCACCTTTTTGAAACTTCTCTCTGGTGAGATAGACACCACAAAGGGAGAGATAGTGCTGGGCAAGGGGGAGAGATTGTCCACTCTCCAACAGAATCAAAACGCATATGACGAAGAGACTGTCCTTAGGACAGTGCTTTTGGGACACAAAAGACTGATTGAGGTATGGGAGGAAAAGGACGCCCTATATAGCAAGGAAGATTTCACCGAAGAGGACGGCATAAGAGCGGGCAATCTAGAGCAGGAATTCGCCGACCTAGGTGGCTGGGAGGCAGAGGGAGATGCAGAGACTCTCCTTAGCGAGATAGGTATAGATTCCAGCCTCTTCTCCACACTTATGAGAGATTTGGATAGCAAACTAAAGGTGAAAGTGCTGCTCGCACAAGCGCTTTTTGGCAATCCTGACATTCTCCTCCTTGACGAGCCGACCAACAACCTCGACCTCAAGACTATCGCTTGGCTGGAGAACTTCCTCCTCGGCTATGAGAACACTGTCATCACTGTGTCACACAACAGGCACTTTCTCAACAAGGTCTGCACGCACATCTGTGATGTAGACTATGGCAAAATATCCATGTATGTGGGCAACTATGACTTCTGGTATGAGACCAGCCAATTGGCCCTCAGACAGCAGAAAGAGGCCAACAAAAAGGCGGAGACTAGAGCCAAGGAGTTGCAGGAATTCATCGCCCGCTTCTCCGCCAATGCCAGCAAGTCTAGACAAGCCACCAGTAGAAAGAAAGAACTGGAGAAAATAACCATAGAGGACATCAAGCCGTCATCAAGACGCTATCCATTCGTCTCCTTTAGCATGGAGAGAGATATAGGCAACGATATTCTCATGGTGGAAAATTTGACTAAAAAGGGCTTTTTCGAGAAAGTGAGTTTTGTCGTCAATCATGGAGACAAGATAGCATTTCTCTCTGACAATGTGAACACCATCACTGCTCTATTTGACATATTATCTGGCGAGGACAAGGACTACACAGGCACAATCAAGTGGGGCAAGACCATATCCACATCTTATCTGCCTAAGGAATACAATGGGCTATTCGACACTGACCTCTCTCTCACTAATTGGCTGGGACAATTCTCTAAGGAAAAGGACGAGACATTCCTCAGGAGTTTCCTTGGCAGGATGTTATTCAGTGGTGAGGAGGCTTTGAAGCCCGCTAGAGTGCTGTCAGGTGGCGAAAAGGTGCGTTGCATGCTCTCCAAAGTGATGCTGGAACAATCCAATAGCATCATCATGGACGAGCCGACCAATCACCTCGACCTCGAGAGTATCACTGCTCTAAACAAGGGAATGTCTGCATACAAGGGTATACTCCTATTTGCCTCAAGCGACCAAGAACTCACCCAAACTGTCGCCAATAGGCTGATTAAAATAGATAAAGGCAAGACTCTTGACAAATACATGACTTATGACGAATATATCGAGCAGTATCAAAAGTGAATATAAGGAGATGTGACGGTGACAAAGATTTTTCTAGCAGATGTGAGAGCTCTCTGTGACGAAAGTGTCTTCCGCCACTTCTTTTTTGTTGTCCCAAAGTCTAGACAAGACAAGATAAACGGCATAAAACAACAAAAAGACAAGGTTCTCTCATTGGGTGCAGGCACCTTGCTAGATATTGCTCTAAAAA
>CAMYXB010000070.1 GCA_947303145.1 uncultured Clostridia bacterium
TTTTCTTAAGTAGAAAAATTTTTTAATTTTTTCGTAAAAAAAAGTTTGCACTATTTTATTTTTGTGCTATAATGTCAAAGTTAGGTCTTATGGCTCAGCTGGTTAGAGCGCTTCGTTCACATCGAAGAGGTCATAGGTTCGAATCCTATTAAGACCACCATATTTGCGACACCGAACAAGGTGTTGTTTTTTTAATAGTATGTAAAGAGAGGTTAAGCGATGACAGATATTGAAATTCAAAATATGACCGAACTAAAGAATATCAAGGAAGTTGCGAAAGAATTGGGACTTAAAGAGGGGGAATATGAAACTTTTGGAAAGTATAGGGCGAAGATTGTCATACCTTATTCTTCATCTAAGGGAAAACTTATTCTAGTCACTGCTATCAATCCCACCAAAGCAGGTGAGGGGAAGACTACTGTGTCCATAGGTTTAGCAGATGCCTTGAGGGGAATTGGCAAGAAAACTTGTCTTGCACTGAGGGAGCCATCGCTTGGGCCTGTATTTGGAGCAAAGGGAGGAGCTACTGGAGGTGGATATAGCCAAGTGGCTCCGATGATTGATATTAACCTGCATTTTAACGGAGATTTTCATGCCATAACTAGTGCCAACAATCTTTTGTGTTCTATGATAGACAATCACATTTTTCAAGGGAATGAACTTGAAATAGACGTGAACAAAGTCTTGTTCAATAGATGCCTTGACTTGAATGATAGAGCACTTAGAGATGTCACTATCACCATTGATAGCAAGAAAAATATTGTGAGAAAAGAGAAGTTCAATATAACCCCTGCTAGTGAAGTAATGGCTATTTTGTGCCTTGCCGAAAATTTAGCCGACCTCAAGGAAAGATTGGGGAACATAATCGTGGCACTCAATATTCATGGCGAGCCTGTGTATGCTAGAGATCTGTCCGCTCAAGATGCCATGGCAATACTTCTTAAAGATGCCATAAAGCCCAATTTGGTGCAAACTCTCTCTGGAACGCCAGCCATAATACATGGTGGGCCTTTTGCCAATATCGCACATGGTTGTAATAGTATAATTGCCACTAAAACAGCCTTATCTCTAGCCGATTATGTGGTGACTGAGGCGGGCTTCGGGGCGGATCTTGGAGCAGAGAAATTCCTTGATATGAAGTGTCGCATCTCACATTTGAGACCAGATGCCGTGGTCATGGTCGCCACAGTCCGTGCTTTGAAACTTCATGGAGGGGTGGAAGAGGATAAACTAGAGATAGAGAATATAGATGCGCTAAATATAGGGCTAGAAAATCTTAAAAAGCATATTGAAAATATAAAAAATGTTTATCGCTTACCTGTTATTGTAGCAATAAATCAATTTAGCACTGATACACAGGCGGAGCTGGAAGTCATACAACGTGAGATAGAGAGATGTTGCGATGTCAAAGCAATCCCAGTTGATGTATGGGCTAGGGGTGGAAGTGGCATGGCAAAAGAATTGGCAAGCAAAGTCTGTGACTTATGTGAAGAAAAAAGTAATTTTGAATTTTGCTATGATTTGAGTGATAGTATTCCTGACAAAATCAAAGCAGTAGCCACAAAAATATATGGTGCTAGCGATGTTATATTTAACGAAAAAGCCGTAAAAGATATGGAGGATATAATAAGATTAAATCAAGCAGGTCTTCCAGTAATTATAGCCAAGACTCAATATTCCCTTAGTGATAATGCTAAAAGACTTGGCAGGCCCAAAGATTTTGTTATCACAGTTAAGGAATTGCAACTTAGAAGTGGGGCGGGATTTATTGTGGCAATATGTGGAACGACCTTATTGATGCCAGGGCTTCCAAAGACTCCCGCTTCAGTGAGAATGAAGATAGATAAAGAAGGGAATATAACTGGATTGAGTTGATAAAATATTTATAAAAAATCTTAATAATAACATAACAAAAAATGAGAAAATATGCCATATTTTCTCATTTTTATATTTATTTGTGCAAACTAATTAGTTTTAGTCAGCATAATTTGTGAAGTAATTTTGAATAAGAACTACTGGAGTCCCCTTGTCTCCACTGCCACTGGTGAGATCTGCTAGACTGCCAAGCAAGTCGACATAACGTCTAGGTGTAGTGCCTTGCGATGCCATATTCCCTTTGAGATTAGACTCTTTTGACTTAATTTCACCTTTGATAGCCTCGGCTAGTTCTGCACCACGAAGTGAGGCAAATTTGTTATCTGCAAGATACTTCAGTTTTAGTTCATTAGGTGTGCCTTCTAGGTTGCTTGTATATGCGGGGGAAACCACTGGGTCCGCCAGTTCCCATATTTTGCCCACTGGGTCTTTGAAAGCTCCGTCTCCATAGACCATCACGCCAAGAGTTTTACCTGTTTTTTCATAAAGCGATTTTTGAATGTCCTCTACAAGTTCTTGTGCTTTTTCGCCCTCTGGGAAGAGTTTTATTCTGTCATCAGTAGATTTGTTAGAGCCGAGAAGTCCATACTTTGAGTTGTATCCACTACCATTTACACTTTTATTTAGAATATCGCAAAGAGTGATTACCTTCTTCGCTCCCGCTCGAATAAGGGCATCTCTAGTTCTATTCCTTGTGTGAATGTCTGCACATATTATATTCTTTGTATACTTTAGCATATCGAGAGGGTTATTGCTCACTATTATTTCGCAGTTCTCACCGCCATATTCCTTGTATAAATCAATATAATTTATTCCAGTAAATGGGTGCATAGGGTGGTTGAAGTGGCGATTAAATTCATCACCTGTAAAACTCTTGCTCATCATCTCAAAATGCTGTGCATAAAATAAGTCATTGTTTATAAGTTCATTGCCCACCTCATCACTAGGGAAAGATAATTGAATGATAAGTCTTTTCACTCCCTTTGCTATGCCCTTGAGTAAAAGAGAAAATCTATTGCGACTGAGTATAGGGAAGATGAGCCCCACAGTCTCGTCTCCGAATTTTTCTTTGACATCACAAGCTATGTCGTCTATTGTGGCATAATTTCCCATGGAGATGCCTACTACTGCCTCGGTTATAGCGACAACATCTCTATCATTTAGAGATATATTTTCTTGCTTTGTGGCGGACAGAATGCTGTCTACTACTATTTGACAGAGGTTATCACCTTCTTTGATTATGGGAGTCTTAACTCCTCTGGATATTGTTCCAAATTTATTCATATTTGCTCCTTTAGGGGCGGAAGGGAGAAAATTTTGTTAAAATTTTCTCCAAGACGACTTTGTCGTCTTGTGAGATTAGAAATCTCACACTTCCGCCCCTATGCTTATTTTATCCCAAATCTAGCTTTTTTCCAAATAAAATTTAATAAAAAACACAAAAAGGAGTCATTTTTTGCGTTTTTCATTATGATATAGTTTATTTTATTCGCCTTTTGATAGCTTAAGATATTCTGCATATTTTTCTTCGGCGAGGCGCTTGCTTTCAGCGAAAAGCCTGCTAGATAGGGCGGGGCTTAGTTTGTTGAGTGCCATAAATCTGGCCTCACCCTTCAAAAATTCTTCATAATCTAGTTTTGGAGCGGGGCTATCGAGAGTAAAAGGATTTTTACCACTGGATAAAAGTCTTGGATCATATCTATATAGGTGGAAATACCCACACTCCACCGCCCTTTTGATTTCTCTTTGAGTATTGGACATATCTATGCCATGATTGATGCATGGGGCATAGGCAATGATGAGGCTTGGTCCGTCATAACTTTCTGCCTCGCTTATGGCTTTGATAGATTGATTCATATCTGCACCTAGTCCAATTTGTGCCACATAAACATTCTTGTATGTCATCGCCATTTTGCCCAGGTCCTTTTTGGCAGTCCTTTTGCCACTGGAGGCAAACTTTGCTGTGGCTGACAGTGGAGTGGCTTTGGACATCTGTCCGCCTGTATTGGAATACACCTCTGTATCTAGCACCAATATATTGATATTTTCACCAGTAGACAGCACGTGGTCCAGCCCACCATAGCCTATATCATAAGCCCAGCCATCTCCCCCTATGAGCCACACACTTTCTTTGACAAAACTATCACTCAATTCCTCTAGGCCAGTTCCAACAATTTGTGGGAGAATTTGTTTGGATAAGTCATAAGACAGGTCTGCATTGTCGAAATTATCCAGCCATTTTTTTAGCAGACTGGACAGAGTAGAGGAGTTTTCTTTTGACACATATTCTGTCACCTTTTCTTTGAGTTTCTCCCTCTTCAGTCTCTTTGCCACAGCTATCCCGTAGCCGAATTCAGCATTATCTTCGAAGAGACTGCTCGCCCATGCCGGCCCTCTTCCGTCAGCATTTTTAGCGAACGGAGAAGTGGGAGCCGAGCCGGAGTAGATACTGCTACAACCTGTGGCATTGGCAATCACCATTCTTTTGCCAAATAGTTGCGTGGCAAGTTTGATATATGGCGTTTCACCGCAACCACTGCAAGCACCAGAAAACTCAAAATATGGCTTCTCGAATTGACTTCCTTTGACAGAATTTTTAGGGAAAATGGTCTTGATGTTTTTAATGTTTTCGGCGAAAGCAAAATTTCCCTTCTCTTTCTCCGCTAGAGATGTGCTGTCTACCATTTTTAGAGCCTTTTCTCTAGCAGGGCAGACATTGACGCAATTCTCACAACCAGTGCAGTCTGCTACGCTTATTTGCATTCTAAAGTTGTATCCGTCAACGCCCATAGCCTTGTTTGTATCAAAAAAGTTAGGTGCAGACTTTAACTTCTCATCACTGACAAGCACAGGTCTTATAGCAGAATGAGGGCAAACAATGGAGCACATATTGCACTGAATGCAGTTCTCCTTTATCCAACAAGGCGAATTTATAGAAATCCCTCTTTTTTCATACTTTGATGTATTGGTTGGAATAAATCCTCTAGGATCAAAAGAAGAAACGGGTAAATCATCACCTTTCTTGTGTTCTATTTTGTTTATAAATTCGTTGTAATATGCATCATTGAATTTATTTGATTGCTCCACATTACACATTTTCTTTGTGTCAAAATATTTTCTTATATCTATTTCTTTTAGGTTTTCTGTCGCAACCTTTATCGCTCTTATATTGGCGTCTACTATATCTTGACCTTTGCTGGAATATGACTTAATGGCCATATCTATAAGGGTGTTTTCC
>CAMYXB010000071.1 GCA_947303145.1 uncultured Clostridia bacterium
TCGTGCCCCGGGAGAGATTGCCGTGAGGCCGCCAGGCGCACACATCTCTATGGAGTCCAGACACGCCATCAATTATTATCTTGCCAGTCTTGCCACTGAGGTATAGTGATGCTCCGTTAGATACACGTATGAGTTCTCCACCGCCACTTACGTCATTCAATAGATACACACTTCTACTAGACGAGACATTCTCCATACCAGTGACTAAATATGTAGACAGGAAGTGTATAGAACCATAGTCCGTCATGTACTCCAGCGCTTGAGACAGAGAGTCGATGCCCTCCAAAGCCTGCGAAGAAGATGACTGGGCAAAATGTGAGTCTACATAGTATAATTCATCGAAATAAATCTGCAGGATAATGCTGGTGGTGACGGTGACATCACCATAGACGTGCGTATTGTAAGGTGTAAATATCACCTCATATTGCTCGAGAAGTCTCTCTGCTCTAGTGCTGTCTGTGACAGAGGTGGAGAATGACCACTTGCCACTGACAGAGGCCCCCTCGTCATTGACCACCTGATAGGACGTGAATGTGGCATCCTTGACTGGTGAGCCATACGCCACTCGAGCCACAGGAGAGGACTTGAGATGGAGTGATTGAGGCTCAAGATAGACATTGACAACGCCCTCTTCCTCTTCCTCTACTGAGGTGAGTTTGAAATAAACTACGTATGCCCCCACTCTGCTAAATTGTGGAGCGGACGAGGTGTATTCCCCCTCTTCATCAAGTTTGTATAGCACAGAGTAGTCTTCCCATGGTGTAGATAAGACGAAGTCCTCGCTGGAAAGCACGAATGGGCTGACTAGATTTCCCTTGGTGGAGACATTGCACACTACGTCTTGTGTGACGATGCCCTGTCTCTCCCTTATCACAGCGCTATTGCTGTCATAGTCTATAGCCAAGACATACCCCTCGCTCATGTGGAAAGAGGTGATATATGCTGAGGAGAGTTTGCTCCCAGACAGAGAGGAAACCACGCTCTTGTCCACCTCAGTATTGAGGATAAATACACTGCTGGTGCTGTCTAGCACGCCATCTAGCAATATCATGCTATCTTCTCCCAGCGTGATGTCAGTAATGGATATAGCAAGGTCGTGCTTTAGCTCTAGATTGGCAGAGGATGTGAGTTCCACTCCCCACTCACAAGTAGAGATATCGAGGGAGCCCTCCACTTTGACATTGCCACTGCCGTCAATAGTCATGGCATGCATATCCTCGCAGTCGGCTATATGAAGAGTCCTGAGTGAGACGAAACTTGCCGTGTCTATCAAAATGCCTAAGGCGGTGGCACCCTCACAGGAATTGGCCTCAAGTGACAGTGATGACAGATTGACATTGTTGCCTCTGGCATCTATTTTCAAGATTGTGCTACTGGCTGGTTGCGAAGTGGACATCTGGCTAGACACTATTTGACATGAGTCTATCTCCACCACGTCAGCATATATATACACAAGATTCGCAGAAAAATCACCTAACATGGATATTTCATTTGAGTCAAAGATAGTCCTCTTTATACTCACTCTACCCACTTCTTCTAGATTGAGCAATTTTCCATCAGTCACTCGGTTGCTACTAAATGCACAATTGTCTATAATCACTGAAGTATCCTCGGCAGAGGAGATGTCAATAAGCGAAGTGGAGGACATCTCATTATCAGCAAATGTGGTGCCTATGAGTCCCAAAGTGCCCGTTCCAGTCAACTGAATGATGGGCGATGTGAAGTAATTGCCACTGATATTGCAATCGACAAGATACAGTTGAGCATTATTACTGACAATGCCACTAACTGTATTGGAGAGCATAAGTCCCCTTATTTCCAATATGGCGTGGGAGTCTTGCACGCATATCTGTCCACCTGTTATATCACTATCCTCTATGGATATATCGTTGACGATGAGATTGCTCCCCTCTCCCACAGAGTATATCGCTCCGCCATAAATATTATCCTCTATGCTCGGCAAATTGTGCTTGCTAAAGCGAGTGTCACTTATACTGAGCGTGCCGGCATTGTAGATGCAAAGGCCATGTATCTCGCTATGCTCGGATATATTTTCTTCAAATGTAGAATTGCTGATGGAACACAAAGCTCCATAAGACACATAAACTATTCCACCTATAGACGTGCTGTTCTTAGAGAATAGTGTGCTATTGATAGATGCCACACCTCCCGATGTGCCTGAAGATGATGAATCTAGATATATGGCAGTGCCATAACTATTCGAAGAGTTGGACAAGAATTCGCTGGCAAAGGACATGAATTTGCCTTCCCCACCCACATATATCACACCATGTGTGCTAACTGTATTTTCCTCAATATTGCAGTTGGACATGGTGAGTGTGCCATGGTTGACGCCTATCAGTTGATTGGCTGTATTGCTGTAGAAAAGGCTATCTCTTATGGTCGCATCGCTATCAGCGAATATCACTCCGCCACCTAGGTAGGTGTTGCTCAAGACCTTTATGCGAGAAAAGGATAGAGTAGGGCAATTCGTCTCAGCATAAATGGAGTAGAACTTGTCATCTGCAGAATAATTATTGGCAGTTATACTCTTGGCAGAACATTCTCCAAGATAAGTATCGCTAATCTCAAGGCTCCCACCTTTACATACGAACACATCTGCCCCTTGTCCTTGAGAGGTGACAAGATTGTGAGATAATATGCTGTCTCGAATGACAAGGCCTCCACCATTGTGAACGAAGAACATCCCACCTCTATTGGTATATTGTGCTATATCATAATCTGAACCACTATTGCTCTGTTGCAAGTTGCTATTGGACAGCATGGTGCTTTCTTCAACAAGCACATTACAATCCCCTCTCACCTTAATCAAAGCCCCGTTAGCACTGGTATTATTCTCAAAACGGCAACGGAGGAAAGACATATTCTGCAAAAATCTCCCACCGAGGCACACAAGACCAGACACTGAGCTACCAGTGCCTGTGCTACTGTTCCCCGTAAAAGTGCAATCTACAAATGTGCTGGTGGTGCCAGATGTAGTAGGATTCGTATAAACAGTACTGCCATAAGGGCTACTGCATAAGTTAAAGCTACAATTGCTCATCTCGCAATATCCACTGCAATACACTGCTCCGCCACTAGTGGAAGCTGTGCAATTTGTGAATGTCGTATCACTTGCAGAAACATAAGAGGAGGCATAGATGGCGCCACCACTTGCACTACTGCATGAGTCAAAGCTACAATTATTCGCACTACAATAGGTCTTGCTATACACCGCTCCGCCACTAGTAGACGAACTGCAATTGGTAAACGTTGAATTGCTTGTTGAAACATAGGAAGAGGAGCTATAGATAGCACCGCCACTATTATACGATACACAATCTCTAAATGTAGCATTGGTCGCTGAAACGTAAGAAGAGGTATAGATGGCGCCACCACTATAGGCTGTGGTAGACCCTGTCCCCTTGAAAGAGGCATTCTCTGCACTAACATAACCATTCTCTGCACGAAGGATACTGCTGGATACGAAGTCGACATATTTTACAATAATGTTGCCTACATTGATACATATATTTGAGGAAGTATTGGAATAACTAAGTGTCCTTCGACCAGTATCACTTCCAGAATAGAAATTGTAAATGCTAGAAATGTTATTCGAAGTAGTATTGCTTCCATATCTATAATTTGCGTTTCCTTCTATATTCACTGAAACAACAGAAGGACTTGATACATAAATAATAGAGCCATTGGTGGCAGTATTGCCATATATGGAGTGCCTACTGCTAGAGGGCTGAGTGATGCTGACAGACGCTAAGCTGTAAATGGCTCCTCCCACCTCAGCAGTGTTGTTATAAAGCGAGACATCACTGAGTGATACAGCCTTTTTGCTATATATTGCCCCACCATATTTAACATAAACAGATGTTGAGGAGTTATACCAGTAGTCACTGTTCTTGTAATAATAAGTAGCACCACTTCTATAGCCATTACTATAGATATTTGCTCCATCGATGGATAATGTGCCATTACAATATATTGCTCCGCCATCACCTACAATCCTGTCACCACAATATACGGTTCCGTTAGAATAAATGCTGTAGTAGCCAGTCGCACCATTGCCTCTCACTATATTCAGATTCCCACCGCAATATATGGCTCCGCCATGCACTGCATAGCAAGAGGAGATGTTTCTAGACGAACTATCGGTGGTAGTCATTGTCAATTTTTTACCAGATGCTGTATAAATGGCTCCGCCATTGCCAAGAAGGCAATAACACCCACTGAATGAACAATTCTCTAAAGAAAGATCAATTGTAGAATATATGGCTCCGCCATCACCCCCACAAAAAGTAGAACGATATGAATAATATCCCACATAACAATTATTAAATGTCACATTCTTTAGAGAATGTTGATTCTTAATATAAAGAGCGCCACCATTGCCACGATAGACTCTGCAATTATTAAACTCAGCGTTGGTGAGTGTCAATGTGCCGGTATTGAGATATATGGCTCCGCCGGCATTGTCAGATTTAGTCATATCGGAGACATAACTATACCCGAAATATATCCTACCTTTGCCACTTTGAGTGAAATTGCCCTCTGCGTAAACGAGTCCACCTTTATATAAGGCATAAGAAGAACCTGAAGAAGAACCAATATATATATAACTAGTGGAATCGTTGGTCACATAGACATTGGACTCACAATAAATCATACCACCATTGCCTGCAGTGGCCCTATTGTTATACTGATTAGATGAAGTGGATGCTCCGCTATTTACAGTGATACTCAGATTTCCTTTAGAGTATATTCCGCCACCATTTTTAGCATAGTTGTTATATATACTATGATATGCATACTCAGATGTAAGGGACATCTCGCCACCGCAATACACACCACCACCATTGCCATTTTGGGCATAGTTGCTTTGAAGAGAGATATAGTTGCCCGTATAATTAGTGCCCGTAGTGAGAGAACAATTTCCTGTAGAATATATCCCACCACCATTGCCTGATGTGGCACCATTATTGTAGATATTTACGTAACTACTATAATAGTATGTATTGCCCGCACGCATGGTGACAGAACTGGCAGAATATATGGCTCCACCAGATTGAGCAGTATTGCCAGTCATAGTT
>CAMYXB010000072.1 GCA_947303145.1 uncultured Clostridia bacterium
ACCTAAATTATGACGAAGTGTCATTTACGAGAAAACTATATAAATCTGGCGATAGTGAATATCTCATTAACGGCACCCCTTGTAGAATGAAGGATATAGTCAATGCCTTGCATGATTCAGGAATAGGCAAAGAGGGATATTCCATCATAGGTCAAGGAAAGGTGGAGGAGATTATTTCTGCCAAACCGGAGAACAGACGTGCCATATTCGAAGAGGCCGCTGGAATTGCCAAGTTCAAGCAAAGGAAACTAGAAGCAGAAAGGAAACTGGCAAGAACACAAGAAAACTTAAACAGAGCATTAGATGTCCTTCAAGAGCAAGAAAGACAACTTGGAC
Source organism: uncultured Clostridia bacterium (assembly GCA_947303145.1). Lineage (GTDB taxonomy): Bacteria > Bacillota > Clostridia > Christensenellales > UBA1242 > UBA7862. The sequence goes on from CAMYXB010000072.1 coordinate 337, forward strand.
CACTCAAAAAACAAGCAGAAAACGCCAAGCTATATCTAGGATATAAGGAAGAACTCAAAAGTCTTGAAGTCAATGTATATGTCCAGCAATATGACAATGCTAGCGGGACTAAAAAGACTATTCAAACTAAGATAGATGGATTGCAGGAAGAACTAAATATTAAGCAGAAAAATCTTGAGAAAATCACCTCTGATTATGACTCACAAATGAATGAAGTGGCGAACATAGACAAGACGCTTCAATCTCTCAACAATGTCATTCTTCACTCGACAGTAGAACTTGAGAAACGCTCTGGTGAGACCAATGTCATGATGGAGAGAGTGAAGTTTTTGAGAGAGGAGAATGTTAGTCTAAATAGCGAAAAAGAAAAGAATATTCTCAACAAGGAGAATTCTCTTAAAATGCTGGATATGGCTAGGGAGAAGAAGGAAAATCAAAAGGACACCTATGGCAAGGTATGCCTTGACCTAGACAACGTCACTAGCAAATACCTCAAAATAGTGGACGAACTCACTCTTGCCGAAGATGAAAACAGCAAGAAACAGAAAGAAATGATAGATGAATTGTCCAAAATGACTGACATTAAGTCTAACTTATCTGCACTCACTGCCCAAAAAGATGCCTATGCTTCCAATATAGATGATATAGATAGCAGATTGGAAGTAATAGGCTCTAGACTTAAAGAAAAAGAAGAAACCCTTGCCGATGCTACTAAAATGGCAGTAAGTGCCAAAAATCGTCATGAGGAACTTGTCGCACAGGAGAATGAGACAAGAGAGAAAATCTTGTCTATTCAAGAGAAAATAAGGGAAAATAGTGACAATCTCAACCGCACTTCTAGCAACGTGCAGATATTGCAGAATAGGAAGAAAGTCCTCGAGGATATGCAGAGAGATTATGATGGCTACAATTACAGCGTAAGACGTCTCATGCAGGACAGCAAGACTAGTAGAGAGTTGAGGGATAGAATAGTGGGACTTGTCGCCAGCACTATGGTTATACCAGCAGGCTTTGAGACCGCCATAGAGGTAGCCCTAGGTGGCGCTGTGCAAGATGTCATCACGAAGAATGAAGATGATGCGAAATTTCTCATCAATTACCTCAAGAATAATAGCCTTGGTAGAGCGACATTTCTGCCCATTTCTTCCATGAAAGTAAGATTGCTCAGCGATTATGAGCAGAATATTGTATCCAAGAACAAGACCTTTGGCGTAGCATCTAATATTATAAAATATGACAAATCCCTAAAGTCTATTTTTGACAGTCTGCTTGGCAGGACTGTCATTGTGGACAATATAGATAGCGCAGTCACATTGGCCAAACAATCTTCTTTCTCATTTAAGATAGTCACATTAGATGGAGATGTCATCAATCCACAAGGCTCCATGTCTGGAGGAAGCAAAAAGGCCGTCACATCAAGCCTACTTAGCAGAGACAATGAGATAGAGACTCTTCAGTCGCAGATTGCCACATTAGAGGACAAGTTCAAGACATTATCTGTGGAGAAGAAATCTCTTGATGAGAAATTGTCCACTCTTTCTCAAAAGAGCGAAACTTTGCAAGAGAAAATTGTATCATCTACAGTGGAAAGTGCCAGACTGTCTCAAAATATGGAGCAACTCAATGTTTATGTAGCGGAACTCAACAAAGAGAGACTATCACTCACTCAAGAGAAAATTGATTTTGCGGGAAGAATAGAAGTCATCTCAAAGGCTCTTGATAGTGCTAAAGCTGGTGTGGACTTTGAGCAAAGCATGACGGGAGATATAGAGAGCGGTCAAAGGCTGTTCGTGTCACTTAGACAAGAGAGAGATTCTCTGCAAAACAGCATGACAGATCTCAAGATTCAAAAGACATCATTAGAGGCAGAACTTGCCAGTCTAGATAGCGAGATAGAGAGACTGACGGAATATATCTCTACTTGCGACAGGAATGTAGAAGAACTAGACGTGGAGATTGCTCGTGTATCTGGCAATATGGACGAGATTGGCAAACTAGTGGAAGAGAAGATATCTTCTGTAGATGATGACGGATTAAAGAGTAGAATAGCCGAAGCGAAGGAAAAACTGGTCAACCTCGACAAGACCAAAGAAAATCTGCAGTCATCTATCCGTTCCCTTGATGAGCAGAAAGCGCTCCTCATGAATGAAATAAATAGCGTCCAGGAGAAGAAATATCAGCAAACAAATGCTTTAGAAAAAGTAGATGGCGACCTAGAGTCCATGCAGGAGAAGATATTCGAAGATTATGAACTGACATATTCCTCATGCCTGCCTCTTAAAATAGAGGACTTTGATGTCAAAGAAGGTCTCATTGAGATAAATAGATTAAAGAAAGAAATATCCAAATTGGGTTATATCAACGTCAACGCCATTGAAGATTGCAAGGAACTACTCTCAAGATATGAGGAACTCTCCGCTCAAGCAGATGACCTCACTATAGCTAAGGAAGATTTGGAGAAGATTATTCGTGACTTGTCCAGCGAGATGATATCTCGCTTTGACAGCGAATTTGCCAAAATTCAAGCCAATTTCTCCAAGACATTTAGAGAATTATTCGGTGGTGGCAATGCTCGTCTAGAACTTACAGAAAGTGAGGATCCGCTAGAGGCAGGTGTGGAGATTGTGGCAGAGCCCCCTGGGAAAAAATTGCAAAGTATCACACTCCTTAGTGGTGGGGAGAAGGCTCTCACAGCCATTGCCATTTTGTTCGCAATACTTAGACTTCGCCCCATGCCATTCTGCCTGTTAGATGAGATAGAGGCTGCTCTTGATGACTCCAACGTCACTAGATTTGCCCAGTATCTCAAGAACTTCTCCAAGGAAACGCAGTTCATCGTCATCACTCACAGAAAGCCTACCATGATGCTCGCAGATTCATTGTATGGCGTGACTATGGAAGAGAGGGGAGTGAGCAAAGTAGTGTCTGTCAAACTGGAGGAAGCCATCAAGACTTCTAGTGAAGAAGAGAAAAAGAAAGATAAGACCGCATAATGCTTAGCAAAAAAAATGTGCTAAAATATAGATATAAATAATTGAAAGGAAAATTTATGGGATTTTTTTCTAGACTAAAAGAAGGGCTTAAAAAGACCAAAGATGCCCTTGTCACTAAACTAAGTAGTGTGTTCCATGGTGGAGATATAGACGAAGATTTCTATGAGGAATTGGAGTTTTGTCTAATAAGTGCCGATATGGGACATGAGGCTACTGAGACAATTTTAGAGAAACTTAAAGATAGAGTGAGAGAAAAGCATGTCATCAAACAAGATGATGCCAAAATCTTGCTCAAGGAAATCTTGATAGAATTGTTAGGTGAGTGTGAGAGGCCTGATTTCTCCTATCCGCTTATCATTACTGTCGTAGGCGTCAATGGAGTAGGCAAGACTACCACTATTGGTAAGTTGGCACATTTCTTCAAAAGACAAGGTAAATCTGTCACCTTGGTTGCTGGAGACACATTCAGGGCGGCCGCAAGCGACCAACTCACAGAATGGGCCAAACGCTGTGATGTAAAGATTGTTCGTCACAATGAGGGAGCAGACCCGTCTGCAGTGGTCTATGACGGCATAGCCAGTGCGAAGTCAAAGCGCACAGATGTCGTTATTGTCGATACGGCAGGGAGACTGCACACCAAGGTCAATCTTCTTGAGGAACTTGGCAAAATATTTAGAATTGAGGAGAGGGAATTTTCTGAGGCAATGAACATCAGTCTCATCGTCCTCGACAGCACCATAGGACAGAACTCTATATCTCAAATAGAAGCCTTCAAGGATAAAACAAAGGTAGACGGCATAGTCCTCACCAAACTCGATGGCACGAGCAAGGGGGGCGTGGTCTTTCCTATTATTATGGATACACATCTTCCCATTTACTTCGTAGGACTTGGTGAGAAGATGGAAGATTTAGAAGTCTTTGACAGTAAAGAATTCGTAGATGGGATATTGTAAAAGTTAGCATTTAGTTGCTAATTTTTTTATGTCACCACAAAGGCCATGTATGGAATGAGCCAAATGTGTCTATTTTAGAAAAGATTATTTAGATTAAATCCTAATGTAAAGTTCACAAAGTCATTAAAAGAGCGGATAGATGACAGGCTTTCTTCCACAATATCTATTTTATTTTTATTGATACCATCGTGGAGTTTTTGTAGGTTTTCATCCATAAATCTTAGTTTATCAAAATTGGTAAACATACATAATATACCCTTTTGCTTTGACCAAAACTCGTTGAGGTTGTCGAAATTGGATATTATGTAGTCTTTTGATATATTGTCCCCTGCATTATCTATAGACAAGGTCAACTCTTGAGTATAATGGACAAGGTTGGCGGTTGTATTTTTCAGCAATATCTCCTCATACACACTCAGTCCACCAAGCATTGCTATTATTATGAGAATAATTATAGTTCTTTTCATTGTTTATCCTCTTTTATCGTTATCACTTTCGCCGCCTCGCCTTTTTCCTGCAGATATGCCTCGCCACCTTTATTGATAGATAGTATTAGCACTTTTTTTATATCATCTATGCCTTGTTTTTTTAGTAAATTGTTTATAGATTTTATGTCCAATCCGAT
>CAMYXB010000073.1 GCA_947303145.1 uncultured Clostridia bacterium
AGTGAGGGTGATAGAGCGAAAGACATATCTTATGGCAAATGGGAGCATATAGAATACATGCCAAAAGAGCCAAATATGGCGGAGCAAGAAAAAACGATAAAATCGCCTTGTGCTGTCGTGTCTATAGATAGTTTTATCAAAATCGTATAAATTCATAACTAATACACCTCCTTAAAAAGCATCATGTAGACAGCAAATCTTCCGCCACCTCATCTCTTGAACGCATGACGAGGTCTACATAATTTCTGTCTATCTCATAACCGAAATTTCCCTTAAAATCACGAGCAAATTCATCTATATCTAAACTGCCGAGGCTTTCTGCGAAATCGTGCAATGCTTTTTGACTGAGGAACTGTGCCACCACTGGTGAAGTCTTGATAGTGCGAATGAGAGTTTTCCCCGACATGACATCACTAAAGTCATTGAAGAAATATGTGTTCTTGTATGACATACTCAGCCCACCAGCCTCATGGTCAAGGACATTGATATCTGCAATCTTGCCGTCCTTACCTATAACATATGCCATGTTGCGAGTGGAATTGTCGCTATTCATCACCACCACCTGCAGTATTCTCGCTTTAATTAGTTGCCTCTTCGCAAAATACGTAAGTCCTTCTGCAAATCTATTGGAAGAGGAATTGAACAGGTGTGTCATCTCATTCACCATACGATATGATTGTCCATCATCTACATTCTCACCACCTAATGTGTTCTTGGCAAGTTTCTGACAATAGTCTAGAATGATGTATTTGCTATCATTGTCTATACCTAAGTCATCGCTATACACACAGAGGTCGTCTTTATCATAAACTGGCAGATATGTGGCACTCCTAATGCCCATATTGCAAAAAATCTGCGAGGAAAGAATCTCTGCATCGGCATAATATCTCTTGTAAACTCTAAAATGTTTCTTAAAGTATGTATCCCCGTTAAATTCTACTTTCTTCACCCCGCCATCTAATCCATATTCTCCTAAATTCTTTATAGGAAAGGAGTGCAAGTCTAAAAAGCCATCGGAGAATTTGAGTTTTTTCATTCTCTCAAGACTCTTAATAAGTCCGTTGTCAAAAACTTCCATATAAAACCTCTTTAGATATTATATCACACAATCAGTTATTTTCAAGCAAATATTGAATGGCTATAAAAATAATATGCGGGAGTGATTACATTGCAGACAAAAAACGCACGTGGTGATACATAAAAAATACATGATGCAAGCAACCTTGCATGTGGTGTCTAAATAAAACAAAAAAAATGCACCTATATACAGGTGCAAAGAAAATTATCTATATCTTTTCTTTCTGGCGTTCTCGCTCTTCTTCTTCCTAGCGACAGAAGGTTTCTCAAAAGCCTCTTTCTTGCGAAGGTCTGCGATAATGCCGTCCTTTTGACATTTCCTCTTGAAACGCTTGAGTGCGCTGTCCAAAGATTCATTGTCTCCTACTTTAACTGTTGACACTATTCTCACCTCCTCTCTATAAATAATAAAATAGATTATACACATTTAGAAAAAAAAGTCAACTACAAATTCACAAAAAGTGGCAATTTATTACAACCATGACTATATACATATTAGTTTAATTCGCATCTTTCTTTAATTAAGTTGACTTCTTCTACTATAATAGTTGGAAGTGATGCTGATTCTTTAATCGACTTTGATATATGCACGCCTGAGTTCCTTTTGACTAATTTGTAGCCATTGGCAAAATAAAATAGTTTTGCTTTCTCTATATTTTGTGGCACAAAAAGTCCTTCCACTCTTTTCATATTCATTTCCCTTGCCACGCATTCCACTAAACGTAGCATTTGTGCGCCGTAGCCTTTGTGACGATGCTTTTCTATCACTTCTACATCTTCGATATACATGGCGTGTGTATCTATCATGTCAAAGTATATGTCCCCTACTTCTCTTCCATCATTGTCAAAACAGGTGACATCAAATGTATATGTATTATCTAAAAGGTTATTAACAAAACTATTGCGTGTCCTAGAATAATTTACATCAAAATAGCAACCTGCCTCTCTATCTAATCGAACACGAAAAAGCCTCTCGTCTGTATCTAATAAATCTAAAAATAATGACATAATAATTCACCCATGTTTATTCAATAGCTTCACACAAGAGTCCGTCTTTGAATAGTGCGACTGACTTGGCATAAATCACACTTCCCTCTCTATACTCTCCTGAGACATAACACTGGATATAATTCCTAGAAAGTCCACTAGAATAGCCAGCATCACTTTTTTCTATCAAAATCTCCATATCACAAGAGATGTTGCTCTCGAGATAATTTCTCTTGAGTCTATCTACCACCACTTTAAGTCTGTTCTCTCTTTCCTTTATGACCTGTCCGTTTATTTGAGGAAGCAGACTAGCCCTAGTGCCTTCCCTATTGGAATAAGCAAAAAAGTGCACTGAACTAAATCCTACTTTTTCTAGAAACTCAATGGTCGTCTGAAAGTCCTCCTCTGTCTCTGTGGGATACCCGACTATTAGGTCGGTAGTTATGGCGGGATTATCGAAAAACTCTCTAATTTGGCTGACTTTATCCAGAAATTGTGCTGTGGTGTAGTGTCTATTCATGTCTTTTAATACGTTGTCACTTCCACTTTGAAGTGAGAGGTGAAAGTGCGGACAAAAGTTCTTCATTTGGCTAATACCGACCAAAAAGTCGGTATCAATGATATTCATCTCAAATGAACTCATTCTCACTCTGCATGGGAGGTCTTTAAGGGCAAGTAAGACCTCTTTGAGGGCGAGCCTGCCATCTATTCTGTAATCACTGACATTGATGCCAGTGAGAACTATCTCCGGGCAAGTCTTGGAAAGTGTGGATGCCTCTTTCACTATGCTATCTAGGGCTCTTGATCTACTCCTACCCCTAATGTATGGAATGAGGCAGTAGGAACAAAAAGAGTTGCACCCGTCTTGAATCTTGACATATCCTCTCGTCCTTACATTAGTAGCCATAAGGTTGTCCTCGTATGTAGTGGTGAGAGGGCAAGACAAGTCTCCACTATCTTCTATCATATCTTTTACTTTTCCCTTCCCTGCATTGCCGATGACGAGAGATACTTGGTTATTTGACAGGAATTTGGTGGAGTCGTGCTGACTGGCGCACCCCATGACAATTATTCTAGCATCGGGGTTGAGTTTCTTTATCTTGGCTAGATACTGCCGACTCTTTCTCTCTGCCTCACTGGTGACCGCACACGTGTTGACTATGTATATGTCTGCCTTTTCTAATGCGCTAGTCACCTCATAGTCGTCTTTTAACTGGTTGTATATACCGTCAATTTCATATTGATTGACCTTGCAACCGAGATTGATTAAACAAATTTTCTTCTTCATATCTTATCCTAACAAACAAAGAGTATTGGCCACAGCCACGATTCCTGCCGTCTCACACCTGAGTATCCTTTTACCAAAAGTAAATGACATGGACTTTCCCTTCAATATTTCTATTTCATCTGCACTAAATCCACCCTCGCTGCCGACTATAATGGCCACATTCTTGTAATCTTTGCCAAGTAGTAATTCCTTCAGAGTGACACTCTCTTCCTTCTCATTGGCGAATAAAACAGCATCGTATGGGGTGAGCATGTCAAGCATATTATTGAAAGTCACTGTGGGGTGAATGTCAAGGAGTCTAGTCCTACCGCACTGCTTGGCACTGCTTATGACAATCTTATTCAGTCTATCTATTTTTGAAGCGTTGTCCTTCGCTATGCAAAATCTAGATGTGAATGGCACTATGCACGTGGCACCTATTTCGCATATTTTCTGTGTTATAAGTTCCAGTTTATCTAGTTTGGGCAGGGCTTGAAAAAGGGTTATGTCGATAGCGGGATTGCTGTCACAAGGATAAGTGGACAATATAGTGAGGTGAGTGTCATTTTTATTTATCTCATCTATACGACAAGTCAAGACATCACTCCCATCATAAAAGCACTCCACCACGTCCCCCACTCTCAATCTCATAACCTTGGACAAATGGAGATGTTCGTCTGAGCAAAGAAGAATATTCTCTCTACTAATATTGCTCTTATCTACAAAAAATCTTTTTTCCATAACTGCATTGTAGCAGACTTATCACCTGAAAGTCAAATTCATTCTTGACAAAAGGCATCTATATGATATACTCAAAATATAAAGAAGGGAGGGCAAAATCTATGTTTTCAAAGTTTTCAAATCACTGGGGTATATTGAAAAACAAGATAAAGCGTGTTTTCAAAAGAAAAGAACGCTTTGTTTGGGGTGATGAAGAGACAAAAAATAAAGGCAAAAAAATAAGTGAGGAACAAGATGACTTGCATGCATCGATAGAGGTATTTTATTCTATAATTAAAAATCTCCCATATAACGAAAGAAGGCGAACTCTTGCTGAGATATGTCCTGAAGACACTAACGAGAGATTGATAGACTATATAATGGACTATATGACGGAACTTGATATGCGAGAGATAAGGCGAATAGAGGACTCAATGAGAGAGGAGATGATAAAAGAGCATCTTGGCAGGAAAAATCTCTCTAACAAAGAGCAAAAGGAAGAAGAAAATCCTCACTTCCCCGATAAAATGATAGAGGATATACCCTTTGATAAGTGATACATCAAAAGTAAGTAAAAAAGTGTAAAAAATAAAAATTTATTTATATGAATTCTAATGAAAAAATAATTTATAAATAACAAAATGTGTTAGGTGAAAAAATGAAAAAAATAATAAGATTTAATCCTTTGTTTCCTCGAATAAAGAACAAAATAAAGAGGATATTCTCCCCAAAAGAGCAAGGACGTGCTCAAGACATAACTGAACTAGACTTAGAATATGAAATGAGTGAAGAGCAAGTCAATGAAATAAACGTCATGCTTGAGCAGTTTTA
>CAMYXB010000074.1 GCA_947303145.1 uncultured Clostridia bacterium
GGTAAAACCTCTTTTGAACCACGGGACAATCCCGTGGTTTTCTATGACAAAAAAACATTTTATCTTTTATTAGTAGATAAAATGTTTTTTATTATTGAAAATTTTAACCTTGCATTTGCTTTTGGACTTCTTCTGCGAAATTGTCTTGCCTCTTCTCTAGTCCCTCGCCCATTTCATATCGAACAAAACGTCTGATGGTTATCTTCTCACCAATCTTGAGAGTAGCTTCTGTTATGAGGTCACTGATAGTCTTAGAAGGATCCTTGACGAAATCCTGTTCCATGAGGCAGACATCTTTGTAATACTTTTTAATTCTGCCTTCCACCATTTTTTCGGCAATTGCTTCTGGTTTACCCTCGTTCTTGGCTTGAGTGAGGAGAATCTCTCTCTCTTTCTCAAGATTTTCACTAGGGACCTCTTCCTGACGGACGAACTCTGGTCTAGCAGCGGCTATTTGCATGGCGATGTCTTTGACAAGAACCTTGAACTCATCACTTCTTGCCACAAAGTCTGTCTCGCAATTTACTTCCACGAGAACACCTATCTTGCCACCCATGTGGATATAACTCTCCACTATGCCCTCTCCAGCAATACGGGAAGCTTTCTTAGCGACAGAAGCGATACCCTTCTCTCTAAGATAGGTCACTGCTTTCTCCATATCTCCGTCACTGGCAATAAGTGCTTTCTGGCAATCTTGTATGCCGGCGCCGGTCTTGGCTCTCAAATCTTTAATATCACTTGCATTGATCATGATACAATCTCCTAAATATTATTTATTCTTCACTCTTTTCTTCTGCAGTTGCCTCTTGGGCACCTTCCATTTGGACTTCCTCACTAGATAGCTCTTCCTCTGTAAGAAGTCTAGGAGCGACACCTTCTTTGGCCTCTATAACAGCATCAGCCATAGCTGTGACGATGAGTTTGACTGAACGAATGGCGTCATCATTGGCAGGGATAGCATAGTCCACGTCATCTGGGTCACAATTGGTGTCCACTATTCCCACTACAGGTATATTGAGAGCACGAGCCTCATTGACTGCGATGTGCTCTTTCTTAGGATCTACGACAAACAGCACTCCAGGTAGTTCTGGCATATCCTTTATTCCACCAAGATTGCGCTCAAGTTTCTCTTTCTCAGCACGAAGTGAAGCCACTTCTTTCTTAGGAAGTAGGTCAAATTCCCCCACTTCTTCCATTTGCCCCAACTTGTTTAGTCTAGCAATTCTGGCACGAATGGTCTTGTAATTGGTGAGTGTGCCACCTAGCCATCTATTAGTGATGTAATACATTCCACATCTTTTGGCTTCTTGCTCAATTGCTTCCTGAGCCTGCTTCTTGGTGCCAACGAATAGCACATTCTTGCCACTGGCGACTATGTCTCTTATAAAGAAATATGCTTTGTCGCACTGTGCTGAGGTATCCTCTAAGTTGATGATATGGATACCATTTCTCTTGGTGAAGATATACTTCTTCATCTTTGGGTTCCACTTATTGGACTGATGACCAAAGTGGACTCCTGCCTCTAGTAGTTGTTTCATTGAAATAACTGGCATAAAATAAAAATCTCCTTTTTCTTGTTAATCCTCCTTGGAAATGAGCAAAATGGCATGAAAGATTTACCTTTTGCATAAAGCATTTTGAGACAAAATGCACAAGAACACTTTCCAAGTGCGAATTTCGACAGCAAATAATATATCATAACTTAACTATAAAATCAACAAAAAAATTATAAAAATGTCAACTTTTTTGTAAAAAACATTTCAAATAAAAAAGACTTCGCTACTTGTTGAGCAAAGTCTCAATATTTTGTAATTATTTATTCATTTTAGCCTGTCTTTTGTTGTATTCAGCCATAACGCTGGCTATAGTCTCTTCGGCAAGAATGGATTGACGCAGTTTCTCTCTATCCTCATCTGCGACCAAAATTTCCGCCTCTATGTCGCTATTCTTTATACCTAAGACTTCTTCAGTAGTGAGTCCAATCATCTTCTCGCAAGTTATGTCTGCGGCACAAATGGTGAGTGGGGAGCCGAATGCCTTAAACTTGGCATCTACTATCCTGTCATTTTCCACTGCTATGAATATCTTGAGGACATCACCACACTTCTCATTCTTGGCAGAGCCATTGGCATCAGCATTCTTTATCCTTCCAGCATTCTTTGGCTCTAAAAATTTGTTTATAATACTCTCGTTATACATACCATTCCCCCCTCCTTATTCTTTATCCTTATCTTTGCTGGCTCTAAGTGGAGAGAGATTGCGTAATCTCTCGACACAATCCTTTATCTTCTTAACCGCAATATCTATCTCTTCTCTCGTATTGGAAGGATCAAAGGAGAATCTAACAGTGGACTTGGCTCCCTCTACTGTCATACCCAGTGCCATAAGCACATGTGAGGGTTCGATGCTACCTGTGGAACAAGCGGGGCCAGTGGATACGCATATACCGTTCATATCAAGCAAGCACATGAGCGCCTCTCCGTCTATACATTCGAAAGAAATACTAACTATCCCCGGAAGTCTTTGATGGACATGACCATTGACATGACAATTAGGAATTTCTTGCATGATTTTATTTGTGAAATAATCTCTATTAGACTTTGTCCTTCTGTTGTCCATGATATAGTTAAACATAATCATCTCACAGGCTTTGCCGAAACCTACGATGGAAGGAGTGTTGTATGTGCCAGCCCTAAGACCTCTCTCTTGCTCTCCACCGACAATAATGGGGGTTATCTTCACGCCCTTTTTAACAAAAAGAGCACCTACACCTTTTGGACCATGTATCTTGTGTGAAGAAATGGACATAGCATCTATCTCTAAATCTTTGACATCTATTCTAAATGCTCCAAGCGCTTGAACGGCATCTGTGTGAAATAGTCTTAATGTTCTGAATAGTGCCGACCTCGTTGTTTGCCGCCATGATGCTGATAAGGCTGGTCTCGTCATCTATTTCATGAATAAGTTGTCCCAAATCCACTAGACCTGCGCCATTGACATCAAGATATGACACTCTAAAGCCCATACCCTCCAATTTCTTGCAGGCAGACAACACACTGGGGTGCTCTATCTTGGAAGTAATGATGTGGTTGCCCTTATCTTGATTGGCAAGGGCGAGACCTATGATTGCCCAGTTGTTAGCCTCAGTGCCTCCAGAGGTGAAATAAATCTCCCCTCTCTCTGCACTAATGAGCCTCGACACTCTATCTCTAGCCAAGTCTACAAGCGACATGGAATCTCTGCCTATGCTATGAAAACTGGAGGCATTGCCAAAATTGTCTGCAAAGACTGGGAGCATCTCACTCAAAACTTCGCTGGACACTCTAGTAGTGGAGGCATTGTCAAAATATATTCTCTGCATTTATATAACTCCTTTTCCTCTAAAAAAATGTTCTTCACCTGCATTATATCACAAATAAAAACTAAATTCAATACCAAATGAAAAAAAATATGCATAACAAAATTATGTCATGCATTATCTGTTGCATCGCTATGAATATTGTTGACGGATAAAAATCTCCTTCTAAAAGCATCTTCGTCCTTGGCAAGAGAGGAAATTTCGTCCAAAAAATGCTCATATTCCTCGTCTTTGAAATACATCTTGCCCACAGCATAACCGGGATTGATGTATTTGTGCAAAACATGACGAAGTGAATCTCCCATGATTTGTTCTATAGAAAAATTGGGATTGTGTTCTCGTCTATAATTGTATGTTCTCACTAGCACAGTGTCAACAGCCACATTCCTATCCGCCGAGGAGACTATTTTGCCATATATACTCCTAGGTTCACCATCTAGGCTGGCTCTATGGTCAAAGACAGCCTCTGACATAACCTTCATCTGCTCTTCATCAAAAAAATTTCTCAAATTGTCATCATTATAAAGAATCTTAGACGAGACTTTCTCATGATTTTTAGCATCAATATGATGTCCAATGTCATGATACGAGGCGATGGTGTAAACCATATTATAATCAATGTTTTCCACAAGTTGAGCGAATCTCAAACTCCTGTCTATAACATATTTTATATGCTCAATCCCATGTCCTGTCTCATTCTTTGCATATTCTGGAAAGATATTTTGCTCAATGTAGCCAACCAATTCATCATCTAAGATTATCATAATGCTAGTTTCTCCTAAAAACACTATGATATGCTATCAAAAGAGAGAGCAAAAGTCAATATCCTTGACTCAAAAAGATATATCAAAAAAACTTAAGATAAATATTTCTCAATTTCTTCGATAACTTGCACTTTGTTCTTAAAGCCAACAAATCTTCCTATTTCTTCCCCATTTTTGAAGAATAAGACACTAGGCACACTCATTATGCCATAACTTCTAGCCACATCTTCTCCTTCATCAATGTCAACTTTATATATCTTGGCTTTATCTGCTACTTCGTCTTGGACTTCTTCCATAACGGGACCTAGCATTCTGCACGGCCCGCACCATGTGGCGAAAAAGTCCACAACCACAAGGCCCTCACTATTCTCTAAAGTTGATTTGAAATTTTCACTTGTCAAATGTATTAACTCCATTTTTACCTCCTAAAATCTTAATTTTTATGTCAACTATAGCATAAACTTTCTCAAGTCGTGCTCTTTGTCAAAGTTTTCGAATGCCTTGGTGACATATTTTTTGTCTATAACGACATCTAACATAGGATGGTCACCACTTGCATTAAAACTGATGTCCTCAAGTAGTAATTCTATGACAGAATGCAGTCGTCTAGCGCCTAGATTCTCGCTCGTCTCATTCTCCTCTTCGGTGTATCTGGCTATTTCTTTGAGTGCGTCTTCTT
>CAMYXB010000075.1 GCA_947303145.1 uncultured Clostridia bacterium
TGTGATGTGTGGAAATATGGTGAGGAACTTCGCCTATGGCATAATAAGAAATATAGCTACGAGGGTAAAGGAGTGGTTAATCCTGCCGTTATCCACATAAAGCCAGTCAATTCTAAAAAAGGTGATGACAATATAGAATTGTAAATATGGTAAAAAATGAAAAGAGAGACACATGTGCGCCTCTCTTTTTCGTTATTTTACACTCTTTATATCTTGCAATTCGAATCTAAATTTCTGTTTTACATCAGGATATTTTTCCTTGTCCACAGGGCTTAAGAACATCTCTTTAGGGCGGACATACAATATACCATCTCCGTATAATGTCCTATAAACCACCATTTCCTTACCAGTTTCACTATCGGTGGCGATATTCTCTACTAGATAGTAGTCTCCTTTGAAATGCTTATACACTCTACCTAAAATCAATTTATTTCCCATATTTTCACCTATTTGACATGAAAAACATGGGATCATCTATACTCACTCTTCCATACAATAGCAAATTTAATGTTTTCACATCTCCTTCCATAGTCTTTACTTTATATTGGCTTTCGTCTCTGTTGGCAGTGACTACAAGTTCGTCGTCCTTTATTTCGACAATAAATATGCAATTGCCTGTCCAGCTCCTATGGAAGTAGACCTTGCCGTCCTCGTAGTAATAAAACCAATGGTGATCCATATCTCTAGGGAGAAAACCATGTTTTAGTTTTTCTAATTGCTTCTCATTTAATTCATTTTTTATCGAATAAGTCACATTTTTCTCTGGCATTTCTTGTGTTTTCCAATCGGATTTTTTTACTATTGTATCCATAATGTTTTCCCCTTATTGAGTTTTTTAGTGTGAATTAGGTATTGTCAATTCTGTTCAATTTATTTTTTGAAAGAATCTTTAAGCGATATAGTATAGTTGAAGATATAGTTATCCTCTGTGGAGTCCTTGTCTAGAGTAAAGTATCCCTTGCGCATGAACTGGAACTTGTCATAAGGCTGGGCAGTTTTTAGATAGTTTTCTGCTAGGGCAGAGGTTTCTACCATGGAATCTGGCTCTAATATCTCGTCTATAGACACGCCTTGAGCGAGTGCCTTGCTCGGCCAGACATATTCTGCCTTGGTGAGATTCTTGAAGTGTCTTATAGTGCAATTAAAACAGCCGTTTTTACTCACAAAGTGTATCGTGCCTTTCACCTTTATCCCGCTATTGTCTTGACCGCTCTTGGTGCCGTCTATATATTCACACTTGAGATAGTCTATCTCGCCATTATCCTTGTATACCACATCATTACACTTTATGATATACGCCCCTTTCAGTCTAACCATGCCTCCTACTACCAGTCTGTTATATTTAGGAGGTGGGTCTATGGCAAAATCTTCTTTCTCTATATATATTTCTCTTTCGAACAAGCCCTCGTGATGAGGAGAATTCTCGTCATTTGGATTGTTTTGTATATCCACACTCTCACTCTTTCCCTCAGGATAGTTCTCAATGACTATTTTCAGTGGGTCCAGCACCACCATAGCGCGAGTGGCGACTTTGTTGAGGTCCTCACGAATGTAATATTCGAGTGCAGAGAGTGGCAGAGTGCTTTCGCTCGCCACCACACCGCAACTTTTGATGAAGTTCTTCACTCCCTCCGCAGTGTAGCCACGCCTTTTCATGCCAATAATGGTCATAAATCTAGGGTCGTCCCAGCCCATTACTTTCCCCTCATTGACTAGTTGCTTGAGGTATCTTTTGCCCAGTAGGACATTTTCTAGATTAAGTGTGGCGAATTCCCTTTGCTTTGGTGGATATTCCCCCTCCCAACCATGAGAGATGAACCACTCATACACCTCTCTGTGCACTCTAAATGTTATGTCACACAGGCTGTATGTCACTCCCTCAAGGGCATCTTCCATGGGGTGAGCGAAGTCGTAAATGGGATAAATACACCACTTGTCGCCTGTCTTGTAGTGGTGTTCACGAGAAATTTTATACATAATGGGGTCACGCATGAGTATATTGGGGTGAGCCATGTCTATTTTTGCCCTTAGTGTGAGAGAGCCGTCAGGGTGCTTGCCCGCTTTCATCTCTCTAAAGAGCCTCAGGCTCTCCTCTTTTGGCCTATCTCTAAATGGGCTGTTCTTACCTGGCTCAGTCAAAGTGCCTTTCATGGCTAGTTGCTCTTCTTGGCTGAGTTCGTCCACATAAGCATAGCCTTTTTCTATCATCTTCTCGGCTATCTCATATATCTTGTCGAAATACGCCTCGCTGGCGAAAATCATCTTCTTCGGAGTATACCCCAGCCACTTCAGATCCTCGAGATAACTATCGGCGAACTCGCCTTGTTCTCTAGACGGGTTAGTGTCGTCCATTCTAAGATAAGTATACCCGCCGAATTTCAGTGCCGTCTCGAAGTCTATGGTCCATGCCTTGCAGTGACCTATGTGCCAATATCCACTAGGCTCAGGCGGACACCTAGTGACCACTTCTTTATTTACACCACTTTTCAGGTCGCTTAATATCTCTTCTTCAATAAAATTGCTAGGCTCTATTTTGTCTAAATCTATCATATCTGTCTCTTTTTGTGTCTATAATTTTGCTTATAACTTGATTTTTTTCGATTTTATCTAAGTATTACTGTGTGGCTGACGGCAGTAATGCTATCGCCCTCCGCCAAAACTATGCTATCTCCATGGTGATATTCCCTCACTAGAGAGGATAGCCTTATGTTGAATGCTGTGTTGTCATCGTTGGTAGTGAGCAGGGTGTATTTCCCGGGCTTTATAGGGCCTTGCTTGCTCACAATGAAGGGCTCTCCCACCTTGAGAATGACGTCCTTTTGAGATAGCGACACTCTCGCCTCTCCGTCATTATCGTAAATCTCTTGCCCCTCTGTGTATCTCACGCCACCTTTCTCTCTCACGCCTTCCACTACACGATTCCTAGACGCCTTCAGCATCTTATTTAAGCGGAAATTGATAAAACATGACACCACTATCACCAAAAATAGAATAATGCCTAATATTAGGCTCAAAACTTGATAATTCATATCACTCCTCCACTACATTCAATATATCACAGGTTGCTATCTTTATCCAAACGATTTTTTAGTTTGAATAGCAGGGGGAATAGCAGTCCGCCTACTATATTGCCGAGTGTGGTAAAAAGAAGGCAGAGAAGGGCTCCTCCGCTCCAAGTATTAGAAAAAGAGAAATAAAACATATTGGCCACGCAGTGCTCGAATCCCACCAATACGAACACGCTCACACCAGAAAGCAGTGCCATAAATCTCATGAGAGGGCTATCGAAGTGTTTGAAGCCATACACCGCTAGGAAAATGAGCACATTGCACATAATGCCGAGTAGGAATATGGAGAGAAATCCGTCACCTATCTTGCCATTAGCCACCGCTGTAGCATAGTCCATCAGGCTATCTGCCAGTCTGGTGGCTCTGAGCATGTATCCCACACCCACAGCTCCCGCAAGATTGCCAAAATATATGTTGATAAGACGTAATATGTAGCGGGGCTTTTCATCTAGAGCAGTGGTCACCTTGCCAGTGAATAGATTGAGACCTAAGGTGCATACCATGAACAAGCCCACAGCGAAAAATAGAGAGCCCACCACTTTATTTGGACTAGCGAGAAACGCCACTCCACCAATAGATATCGCCACACCTGCCAAAAAGGCCATTATAAAATGGGATAGCCCTATACTTATTCTTTTCTTCACATTCTTTCTCCTATGTATGATATTATTACATCATTCTAACACACGTCCAGCCTCTTTAGCAAATTCTTTTAATTGGTTGAGATTGCCACAGCACTCGCCTACATTGTTTGACGATATTTTGCTTTGGTGATATAATGACTGCAAGGAGAAGATATGATAAGGATAGGCACATCGGGGTTTAGAGGAATAGATGGAGTAGACATTGACGAAACTGTGGTCGCCAAGATAGCCCTCGCCACAGCCAATATTATAAGGAAAAGGGGCTTTAGACGAGAGATCTTTGTGGGCTATGACTATCGTAAGACGTCCTTAAAATACGCCTATATTTTGACTAATATTTTATCAAAAAATGGCATTTTGTGCCATTTCATGCGTGGTGGTGTGTCTTCCAGTATGATAAGTTATCTGTGTAGAGTGGAAGAGCTGGACTTGTCCATTATGGTCACATCTAGCCATAATCCATACACATATAATGGCATCAAGATTTTCTCAAAGGGCGGGCAAGATTTGGACAGCAGTCTTGAGGAAAGTTATAACAACGAATTGGAAAATATCAAAGACACTAGCAATGTGGATATTGACACTCGACAAGTCAAAGCAGATGTTCACCAAGGATACTACGAGGACAAATATATCTCCAGCCTCACTAGGAATGTAGCGGTGGACAAGGGGCTAAAAATCGCAGTGGATACCATGCATGGCTCATCTAGGCGACTTATGAGAAAACTTGTCAAGGCTCTCAAAATCGAGGCCGAAGTCATAGACAGCATGGAGATTGCCCATAAGACATTTTCCGCACCTATTCCATCTAGGGAGAATATGTCATGTCATGGGGAATTGATACGAAAAAATAGACTAGATTTCACCTTTGCAACAGACGGAGACGGGG
>CAMYXB010000076.1 GCA_947303145.1 uncultured Clostridia bacterium
ATCAACACATACAAGATTCTTGATGTTGTAGGAACAGACGAAGATTTGGTTATAAGAGGAATCAATGAAAAGGATATCTCTGGCAAGGAGTTCACTTTGACAAGTATGAGTGTGGCTACTGGCTGGGGAGAAGTAATAGTCAATATGACTACAGTGGAGGGAACAAGGACATATGTCCCTAATATAAAGTTCTCACCTTATAAAAACTACCTAACTGACAGCGAAATATCCTCACTAAATAATTTCTTTACATCAAGTCATGATAGAAAGATTACTCTAAATCTTTTGGACTACAATAGTCAAGTGAAGGATATCTCAAGGCAGATAAATCTCTCCATGGGGAGCACAAGGCTGACATTCTCTACTAAGTCTAATGGTGGTGACACATACACCATAGTCCTACCCCCTTCACAAAAGACTGCAGTGGTGTATCTCACATCTTTCACATTAAGTTATTGGCAGAATGGTATATTCAACAAAATGATGAGTCATACTTTGGACAGCAATCCTGCTTTCTTTGAAAATGGTTTGGTGACAGGACTTGGCAAAGGAATATATCTCATAAATTACACAGACAATGTGCACAGCTCCATAGTCTATGAGACATTCCTACATCTTGGGGAATACTATATAGATGATTTCGACAGCGAGTATCAGTTCCAGCATGAGAATTATATATATGACGAGCAGGGTTCAGCCTACTATAGTGGCGGAGACATAATGGTCACATACGAGGCGAATATATATATTGTCAAGGTGAATGGTGTGACCATATCTGGAAGTGATAGTGAGACAGAATCTGTATCATTATCCAACTATAATTGCAAGACATTCTCCCTAAAGTCTAGTTATGACCTAAACAAAGGTGCCACAGAGAAAATAGGAGGGGAGAGCAAGTTTGTGGTGGAATATTATGCCATAACCAAGCCCACTTCCCTACAAAAATCCATCACATTCGTCATTTTCGACAGCTTGCCAGAAATAAATCTCACCAATGGCAATGAGTCCTCAAGCGACAAAGTGGGAGCATCAATAGTGGACGATTATTCCCAAGTCACCAATACTACAGTTAAAATAGACTGGGGCAAGATAGAGTGCAGTTTCGCACAACTATCCGATGGCGAGGGCAGTGATAGTGATGGTAGTCAAATCAGTGAAGCCACCCTATATAGAAAGAACAATGACACATCAAAATATGAAGTATTTATCAGCAAAATAGAGCGAGGCAGGAACGACATCATATCCGATGAAGGTCACTACATGCTAAAAATAAGGAATAGAATTCTTGGCAATTCAAGAAATGTCTACTTCTCTATCCAGATGGGAGAAATTCCTCTTTATTCCATAATGTCTAGCGGAAGAAAACTCGCTCCATCTAGCATAGAGACATTGTCTCTGGCCTCTAATAAAGCTTATCCTTATGCACAGACACAGAGTGATAGTCTAATTATCGATTGTATATATAGTGAGATGCTCTATAGGCATGACACGCTTAATGAGATGAGTGAAATAGTGGAAAGGGGACATGATGAATTCATGCTCTTAGCGAAGGACCTAGGCTATAATGACGTAAATGGTGCATACACGTCCAGTTCGACATTCAATGAAAGTGCCATAGGTATAAGCAATGTGACTCGTGTGGAGCATTACTACACCACGACAAACTATGATATATCCTACAATAGTGTGCTAGACCTTAAAGTGCAACAATTCGTTTTCCGCAGTGATAGTAGCCTTAGGACCACTCTTATAAGGGACAATGTGCCCAGTCAAGTAGGTGAGGACTATTACACGACCATTTATCTAGTGTATACTCTCAAGGGGCCTATTAGAATTAAATTCTTCGCTGTGACTAGAGTGCCTAGCAAGACCAACCTACTTAATGGTGTGATAGGATATAAAGGCGGTGTCATTGAACTATCCAGTAGCAGTGCAAGCAGTCTATCCAAGACACTCTCCAACAATAATGATGTGGTGAAAAATGGCAAGACAGACATATCGTTCAATACATTCTCTTCCAATGTGGCATGGTTCAATCAAGGCAACTATGTATACGTAAGTGACCAATATGGAGCAGACGATGATTTCTACACCATAGACTTCACCATGAAACCTACTGCCACAGGTAGCAGTTCCACATCGACCATCATTGGCTCTGGAGCACACAAATTGATGTTCAAGGACTTGGCTGGCAATACTCATCAATTCTCTTCCAGTTCATTTGTAGACAATCAATATGTATACACACTCTCTCTCCTCGACCAAGTGATATACTACGTGGAGTATAATGACAAGATATATAATCCTGCTGTGCAGTATGCAGTGTATAATGACAGCGTGAATGTAGTCATTGACAAGGCATATCTTAGCAAAGACTTCTACACACTAGGCAAGATATCCATATCTGTCACCAAGAACGGGGTGCCGTATGTCAACTACACCATGAATGACAATGTCATCACTTTCACAGAAACAGGTAAATACGTGCTTTCTCTTGATGCGAAGTTCGAATCAAGGTCACTCAATACTGCTACATACAACTTCACACTTCTGTCTAGCACAGCCTCAAGACTGGCATATGAATTCGTTGAAGTGGACGGCTATGAGATAACCAAGGTGATGAAAGACGGCGAGGACATTACTTCTAGGTTCGCCAGTAGCACAGGCAAAGTGACTGCCCTGTTTATCTCCTCCACATCTTCACTATCTGGCAACGGCAGATATGACGTGACAATGCGTTATGGAAAGAAAACCGCAGACACCATGGACTTCTCCTTCTTCATCAATGACTATGTGCCCATCATCTACTGCAATGTAGAGCATGGCGGGACCACTACCGGCAATATTGTGCTGACATTCGACCAATCTACTCTTTATGAACAACTAGGAAAATGCTATATCAATATAAAGATATACAATAATGATAGCAAGTCCTTCCTAAGTTATGGGACTATAGAGGTGAACAAAGATAAGAACAACAGCGGAACAGTGACGAGAACCATAACTCAATCCAACTCCTACTTCATTCAAATACAGACTGAAAACGGCAATATCATATCTAGTTATCGTGTTAACAAGACTGACCCACTGAATGCATTCGCCATTATAGCCATAGTGGTGGTTGCACTTGCTGTGATAGCACTTGTAATAATTGTTATAAAACTAAGAACAAGAATGAAGATAAGATAAATAGCAATAAGATAAACAGCAAAAAGACAAAAAGAGACCACATATGGTCTCTTTTTAGTATATTTATGACTTACATATTCACTTTGATAGACTTGAAGTCAAGTGCATATATCCACTCTCTAAGTGATATATCTTGACTTACAAATTCCTGCGTGGCAGATGAGATGATGGTGACTACACTGCCATTCTCATAGCACCCTGCCATATTAAATAGTTCCATCATCTTCTGCTTCAATCCCTTATTAGATTGGCAATGGAAATATATCGAGACTAAATCGGATATTACTACCAAAACATTCTCTTTATCTTCTACTCGTCTCTTAATCATGTTCATGAAAAGACCTACCGCTCTCAAGGCGCCGTCATCATCTAGCGATAGTGAGAAAATATCATTGTCTGTCAAAGCAATCGTCATATCTTGCATAAGTGAAATAGAAAGGGAGATGACCGACTGTGTGGTCGAACTCCTTACAATAGAGAGTAATTCTTGAGGAGCAATCTTGTTATCTAGAAGACACAGATTACGCTTGCCAAGCGAAATTTTGGCAAAATCCTTGATAATGAGCGACTTGTTGGTCGGCAAAACTCTATTGATGAGTGAATATTGTGCTCTGTCATATTGCAAGTCTTGACCGAACAACTGGTTGGCTACTCGACCATCTGGAGTGTCGATGCATACTGCCTTGACAAAGTCTCCTATCTTGTATATCTCATTTAGGATATAACTAGGAATGGGATATGTGGTAGACTGGTCAGACACATTGTGTCCTACAAGAAAAATGCCCGTATCGTCTCTATAGATATATCCAGAGCAGTTGGCTTCACTATCATAAGGCTTCTCATTGTTGGAAAGTGGAGAGTCGTGAAATGGTGCAATATCTGAGGCAAGAGTGCGAATGGGACGCATATCAATAGGTGCATAAGGCAAATCGTCAGGACGTGATGGTCTAAATCCTATAGTGTCCTCATCACTTCGTGACGCTCTCCCCCTCTCGCTCTTATATTGGCTGTCCCCTGCTAATAACTTGTCAATGAGAGAATCCTTGCTAAAAATAGTGGGCGTAGCTATGCCCATTTCTCTTGCCTTTTCTCTCAGTTCAATAATGCTCAGCCTAGATAACTTTTCTCTCGAATTTTCCATTATAAATCAAAAGTGAGCATAAGTAAAGTAAAAATAATTTTTTTATATTCAATTATTCATTATAAATGAAAATACACTTCATAAAAGAAGTGTATTTACCCTATAATACTAATTCGCCTTGGTCTGTCTGTATCACTCTCAAGACTCTCACTTGGTCTCCTGTGTATGCGTCTATATACAAGTAGTAGTGATAATCTTCGCTAGAGCCTGAGAACTCATATGCCAATGTCTCCCCTACAAAATCAAGAGGAAT
>CAMYXB010000077.1 GCA_947303145.1 uncultured Clostridia bacterium
CATAGATAAGGAGTTTATGAATTTTTTTGTGTTTGTTTTTTATGATAATTTTTGTTTTGCAATAACTACAGTTTTTCACAACTCTACTTCATTTGACTTATTTCGTGATATTTGATAATATTATCGCATAATGGAAAAGTTGTTCAAAAGATGTCCTAGATGTAATAGGAAGATGAATATTTTAGCAAAGAAGTGCGATACTTGTGGGCTTATTTTTGATAGACTCGAGAATGTGTCAAATAGAGCAGGTAAGGCAAGTCTTTCTCGTGGGGAGAGGAGTCAAGTGATATATGTCACCACCCCGCCCCGAGATGTCAACAAGTGGAAATTGCTCCTTATGGACATATTTTTTGGTCTAATTGGCGTGCATTATTTCAAGGTTGGGAGGAATAGACTTGGTATTTTGCTTGCAGTGTCGCTGTTTTTATTTGTTGCAAGCAGTGCCCTCACATATTTTGGCATTATTCCAGAAAGTGTGCAAAACGATAGATTTATTGGCATCTTGTTATATTTTCTCCTCATTCCTGAAGCCTTTAGTATGATAATTTGGTTTTCGTCCATTTTTCTCATTATTTTCAATGGTTTCAAATATCCCGTTTCTATAGATAAGGAATATGTCATGGAGAGCTTGTCCTCTCCTGTGGCAGAAGAGGTGATTAGGACAGCCAAAGGAAAAGGTGGGGGAGAAAAAGATGGAAAATAGTTCGAAAACAGTGGTCGTTGGAATGTCAGGTGGAGTGGATAGTGCGGTGTCTGCACTTTTGCTTAAAGAGCAGGGATACAATGTCATAGGACTTTTCATGGACAATTGGGAAGAGAAGGACGATAGCGGAGTTTGCACAGCGACAGAGGACTTTGAAGACGTCAAAAGAGTTTGTTCTTTGCTAAATATTCCGTATTATTCTGTTAACTTTTCAAAACAATATTGGGATAGAGTTTTCACTCACTTTTTGGAAGAATATAGAAAGAATAGAACACCCAATCCCGATGTCCTGTGTAATAGAGAGATAAAATTCGGTCCATTCCTTGATTATGCCAAAATGCTCGGGGCTGATATGATAGCCACAGGACATTATTGCAAAGTGGAAAAAAATGGCGATTATTATTATCTCAAAAAAGCCAAAGACAAGAACAAAGACCAGAGTTATTTTCTCAATCAATTATCTCAAGAGCAACTCTCGCACGTCATTTTCCCACTAGCAGATATGTGTAAAGACGAAGTAAGACGCATCGCAGAAGCACACAACCTCAGTAATGCCAAGAAAAAAGACAGCACAGGAGTATGCTTTATTGGTGAGAGGAATTTCAAGAAATTTCTGCAAAATTATATCCCCGCCAAGCGTGGTGATATTGTAGACACAGAGGGTAATAAGGTGGGCGAGCATGATGGTGTGTTGTATTATACATTAGGTCAACGAAAGGGACTAGGCATAGGTGGCAAGAGCGGTGGCAATGGCGATAGATGGTTTGTTTTATCAAAAGATGCCAGCACCAATACCCTTGTCGTCAGTCAAGGCGAAGATGATGCACTCTTTTCTTCATCACTTATAGCTAGAGAATTTAATTGGATTCCACATAAGCCTACACAAAACAATTTTGATTGTCTAGCGAAATTCCGCTACAGACAGCCCGACCAAAAGGTATCTGTCACCATAGATGGCGATGATGTCAAGATTGTCTTTAAGGATAGACAAAGAGCCATCACGTGCGGACAATATGTCGTTTTGTATGATGAGAGCGAGAATTGTCTAGGTGGCGGTGTTATAGACGAGGTTTTCTTTGATTAAGGGAAAACACTGATTTTTAAGATAGAATTGGTCTTAATTATACTTTTTTAGGAGGTAATTTATGGATAGAAAAACAGCACTTATCACTGGTGCATCTAGGGGAATAGGCAGAGCTATTGCAAAAAAAATTGCAAAACAAGGCTTTGACCTTGCTCTTGTATGTGATAAATCTGTTGATATATTGTCATCTATTGCAAAAGATTGGGAGAAAGAATATGGTGTGTCTATCAAAGTGTATGGGGCGGATTTGTCTAGTGAGCAAGATATTGTAAGACTATATGATGATGTGAATAGAGATTTTGATAGAATAGACATTCTTGTCAACAATGCCGGCATTTGCATAGACAAAGAACTAAATGATAGGACTTTAAGCGATTTTAGACAGACTATGGCAGTCAATCTTTATGCACCATTTTTATTGTCAAAACTTTTCGGCTATGACATGAAGAGAAGAGAATATGGGAAAATAGTCAACATCTCCTCCAATAACGCAGACAAGTGCTTCTATCCCACCACTATAGATTATGACGTGTCCAAAGCGGGACTTAATGTCTTGACCAAGGATTTTGCTATAGAACTGGCTCCTTTTGTCAATGTCAATGCTGTCTGTCCTGGCTGGGTAAAAACAGATATGAGCAGTGACTTAATGATAGGTGATATTGAGGAACTTGAGGCACAGAAAATACTTAAAAGGCGTATCGCTATGCCACAAGATATCGCCTCACTGGTGTTATTTCTTTGCTCAGATGACGCTAGTTATATCAATGGAGAAGTTATAACCATCGATGGCGGTATGTTCTAAAATATTTTTGATTATTTTACTTGATTTTATGCCATTTGTGTGATAAAATGGCAAAGTATACGGCGAAGTGGCGGAATGGTAGACGCATCAGACTCAAAATCTGACGTAGGCAACTACATGAGGGTTCGAGTCCCTCCTTCGCTACCAGACAAAAATGCGGTCTTTACAGACTGCGTTTTTTTTATCCAAAAAACGCCTTGTCTGCCTTGCGACCGCATTTTTGTCTTTATCCCACAAAATCTTGTGATTTTGCGGGAGCCCTACGAAATGCTCAGCATTTCTTTTCTTGAGTTTTATTTAGAACACATTTTTTATACTTTTTCTTCTTCCCATTTTTGTTTTTTTATGATATAATTTGTTTGATTATGTAAAGAGAGGTGTTATATGATAGCCAGTCCCACAGTATCGGTGGTTATTACTGTGTATAATGCAGAGCAGTTTATCGAGAGGACTATTCGTTCTGTTATGAATCAAACAGTGCGTGATATAGAGATAATCTGCGTCAACGATTGCTCTAGGGACAATAGCCGAAACATTATTCTCGATTTGATGAAAGAGGACGACAGGATAGTCCTTGTTGATAATGAAACGAATATGAAGGTGTCCATGACTCGCAATAGAGGCATAGAGCGAGCGAGAGCGCCATTTGTTGCCCTTCTAGATTCTGATGACGAGTGGAAGAGCACATATCTGGAGACTATGCTTATGAGACAGCGAGAGACTGGCGCACAGGTCATATATTGCTCTTATGACTTCATGTCTAGTGATGGCACAGTCCTTCCCGCATCTTTTATTGTCAAGGAAAGTGTCACATACAAGCAATTGTTTAGGCAAAACACCATCGCCCCTTCAGCTTCGTTAGTCTCAAGAGATTTGTATCTCAAATACCCTTTCTATGCAGACAAAGTTCACGAAGATTATGTGTGCTTTCTTAGCATTTTGCGTGAGATAGGAGTCGCCTATGGCGTGACTGAGCCACTTGTGATTTATCGCTTAACAGATGGCTCAAAGTCAAGGAACAAACTTAAATCTATCCTCATGACTTATCGCACTTACAAGACGCATGGAGTGTCATTCTTCAAAAGATGCTTCTATACACTATGCAATGCCCTCAATGGTATCAAGAAATATAAAAAGGTGTCCGCCATCAATAAAAAATATCTCAAAGAAAAGAGGAAAATGTCATGAACAATCCACTTATCAGCGTAATTGTTCCAATATATAATGTAGAAGATTATCTCGATAGATGCATAGGGAGCATCGTGGGGCAGACTTATTCTAATCTAGAGATAATTCTCGTCGATGACGGCTCACCCGATTCTTGTCCCGCTAAATGTGACGAGTGGGCAAAAAGAGATAGTAGAATCAAAGTTATCCACAAAGAGAATGGCGGAGTGTCAAATAGCAGAAATGTCGGCATGAAGTCAGCCACAGGGGATTACATAGCCTTTGTTGATGGTGACGACTTTATACATAGAGAGATGTATGAAAAGTTGCTTCAATCTATCCAGCAAAATGGTAGCGATATGTCAGTATGTGGCTTTAGTCTTTACTATGACGACTCAAAGAAAGTCAAAGAACTTAGAGAGGAAAATCTTAAAAAATTAGAGACGGGCAATGTTTATAAGTATTTAGTTAAGACAAATCAGTGGGATATGGGCGAATATATCTCTACGGACAATATTATGGGTTCTGTCTGGCGTTGTCTCTATAGTAGAAATATTTTACATGATATGTCATTTAATGAGGGATTATTTATCTGTGAAGACCTTATTTTTACACTAGACTTGCTTAATAAAAATATTAAGATTTCTGTAGTAGAAGATTATCTCTATTATTATGTTCAGCGAGGTGCAAGTGCTGTTCATTCTATGTCTCAAAGAAAAATAGACAACAGAATTCTATCTTACAAGATTTTACTTTATAAATTAAAAGATGTGTTAAGTGATGACGAATTTG
>CAMYXB010000078.1 GCA_947303145.1 uncultured Clostridia bacterium
ACAGATGACAATATATGAGATAAACGACCCATTTAAAAAATAACGGAAAGATTCGCAATAAGGCATAGTTAGACTACGCACGATTTCGTGCTGCCTTAGAAGTAGGGTTTTACCCGTTATATGAAAAACCACGGGTTTTACCCGTGGATTTTTATTAATCCGCCTTAAAGCTCATCAACTATTTTTTCTTCTTCCTCTCAAAATAACATCTTTATAATGATTCATAGAACATTCCTCCAAACATTTTATTTATTATAACTATACTGCATTCAAGTAATAAGTCAATACCTTATTTTTATTTCATGTTCTCTTTAGTTTTTATCGTTTTAATGTATTATGAGAATGGTGTTTTATATGCTATTATATAAATAATTTTTCTTATTTTCAGATTTGATTTTAATAACTAGAATTTTAATAAAGATTAAATTTATTTATATTAAAAAATTGTTTTTATTTTTTCTAATTTTATGATACACTACTATTGTCAAAATGATTTTGGAGGGAAAAAGTGCGCAAGATGGCTCTTGACTATGGCGATGTGCGGATAGGTGTGGCATTTAGCGACCTTATGTGCATTATCGCTAATGGTTATGAGACGTATCTAAGGCGAGATTTGGACAGCGACATCTCTTATTTGTCATCACTTGCTCATGAGAGAGAAGTGGATGAGATTATCCTTGGCCTGCCTATTAACATGGACGGCACTGAAGGAGAGAGAGCCTATGTCACTCGCCAGTTCGGAGATATGCTAGAGAAGTCTAGTGGAATCAAGGTGTCCTATCTTGATGAAAGGCTCACCAGTATGCGTGCTGAAAAGATGCTTATTGACGCAGACTTGTCCAGAGAAAAGCGCAAGAAGGTCATCGACAAAGTGTCCGCCACGATTATTTTGCAAGATTACTTGGATAGAAAGCCAAGGTAGATAAAGGAGTTTTTTATGAGCGAAGAAAAGAAAGAAGAATTGGAGAAGAGTCCCATTGATTGCCTTTTTGATGAGGACGATACTAGTCCCATTTCCCTATACAATGAAAAAGGCGAGGAAGTAAAGTTTGAGCAAATAGCCATCATTCCTATTGAGGAAGATTTCTATGCTATATTGAAGCCCATGGAAGAGATGGAAGGTGTGGGCGAAGACGAAGCTTTGGTTTTCCAGATTATCGAGAGTGATAATGAAGAAGAGGAAGACCACCTAGACCTCGTCTCAGATATTGATGTCATAGACAAGGTTTTTGCTGTCTACAACAAGCTGATGGATGAGCAAGAGGAAAAGTAATTTGATTTTTGCATCGCAATATTATGGAAAGGGCTAAATGACTTTTAGCCCTAACCTTTTTATGACAAATAAAGGAAATATTTATGTTAGAAACACAGAATTTATCCAGCGAAGTGGATATAAGGAAAGAAAAATTAAAGAATTTGAAAGAACAGGGAGTCATTCCGTATGTTGACAAATTCGACAGAACCCATACGCTAATTGAGGCTAAATCTTTGGAAGATGGCGTAAAGGTGAGAGTTTGCGGCAGAATTACTTTTAGACGTATTATGGGCAAACTCAGTTTTTTCGCAATAGAGGATATTTTTGCTAAATTGCAAATAAGCATTTCTCGCAATGAAGTCAGCGAAGAGGACTATGCTTTTTTCAAGACAATGGTTGACACAGGCGACTTTGTTGGCATAGAGGGGGAGACATATACCACTCATACAGGTGAAAAGACTGTCAGGGCCTCATCTCTTGTTTTGTTATCTAAAGCCATTTTGCCACTTCCAGAGAAATTTCATGGACTTATCAATCAAGACCAGCGTTATAGAGAAAGATGTATGGACCTTGTCAGCAACGAGGAGAGCAGACAAGTTTTCTTAAAGAGAATTAAATTTCTCAATTTTTTAAGAAATTATCTCAATAGTAATGGATTTTTAGAGGTGGAGACACCCATTTTGCAGAGTGCTGTGTGTGGTGCCAGTGCCAAGCCTTTTCTTACTAAACACAATGCTCTAGACAAAATTTGCAATCTTAGGATTGCACCAGAGGTATATCTCAAGCAGGTTATTGCTGGTGGATTTGATAGAGTGTATGAGGTGGCTAGATGTTTTAGAAATGAAGGTATGGATCCTAGTCATCTTCAAGAGTTTACTATGGTGGAGTGGTATGCTTCATACTGGAACTTTGAGAAGAATATAGAATTTTTCACAGATTTCTTGAGAAAGGCCGTCTTAGAAGTTTGTGGTCAGTCTACTATTACATTCAAAGGACATGAGATAGATTTTTCTAAAGAGTTTAAGAGAATCAATTATACTGATACCATAAATGAAATCCTAGGGCTAAATGTCCTCGAATATACAGATGTAGTCAAGTTTAAGCAAGATGTCGCTGGGACTGGTTTGTTCTCACTGGAAGATTTTGATGGAATCAAGACTGTGGGCGGAGTTATAGATTATGTCTATAAGAGAAAGATAAGGGAAAATATTGTTCAGCCCACTATTTTATTCAATTATCCTGCTTGTCTTGTTCCACTCGCTAGACGCAATGATGAAGACTCCCGCCGAATAGATATGTTCCAAGTGCTTGTATGTGGTGACGAGATTTGCAAGGCATATTCCGAACTAGTCGACCCTGTTGTTCAGAGAGAAGCTCTCGAGGAGCAGGCTAAAGCAAGACTATCTGGTGACGATGAGGCCATGGAACTTGATGAAGATTTCTTATGTGCCATGGAGCATGGTATGCCTCCTATATCAGGACTAGGCTTTGGTGTAGATAGAATGGTATGTATGCTTACATCACAAGAATCTCTTCGTGATGTAGTGCTTTTTCCACTTATGAAGTGATTTTAGCACTGTTTTTGTTATATTTTATGCCAACTAGACGATTTCTAGTTGGTTTTTATTTTATATGTCAGTTCAAATATTTTTTCTGCAAATCTAAAAATTGGCAGAGTATAAAAATTTTTACTGCATAAAATAGTCTTAGGATAATTTTATGTGGGAATTGTGTATTTGTTTTGAAAGTAGGGATATTGCGGAAGATTTTGCTAGGTCAATCTCTATTTATGTTAGAGAAAGACTGGGGCTTGTAATAGTGGCTTATCCAGTTCACTTTGCTTCAGTCGTCATAGCAATGCCATTAAAGTGTAAAGAGGAGGCAAACAAATATTTCAAACAAAAAATTGCAGAATATGTGCTGTCTATTTATAAGAGAGAGTATATTCTAAATCATCTAGATTTTGAGAACTCTCAGTCCCTATCTATGAAGGTGTTTTTGCAGACTCTTGTATGCTTTGATAGCGAAATGGACAAGCAAATCATAGCGGATAGCATTATTTTAGGAGACAAATTTTGCGTGGATAGTTTTGTCAATTTTAGATTATCTTTTATTAAGAAAAAGTGGAATGAAGTGGTATCTCTTGCCAATGAAAATATAATGTATCTATTGAGCGAAGATAGTTTCCTAGAATTTACTAGATTTTTAATTAGCAATCTCGACCATAGATGCCATGCAGTCAACATTTTCAGTAAGAAAAATTGTTATTTTCTCTGTGATATGGAAGGCAATGGCATAGACGACTTTTTAGTGGAAAAACCCATTGTTTATGATGATGGCAAACTCATTACATCCCTTATCGCACTTAATCCAGAAAAAATAATTCTACACTGCAATCCTTTTGTCAAGGAGCCACTACTTAGGACACTATTTAGTTATTTCAACGACAGAATAGAAGTCTGCAAGTGATTTTGTTTGAATAGAAATATTAAAAATATGTGATAATCTATTTGACATCAACTTGTATTTAGATTATAATTAGACTAATCATGGTTAATCTTTAGACAAGTAGTGCGACTTAATCTTTACCAGAGAAGGCAACAGGGGCTGGAAGTTGCGAAAAAGATATAGTTAGTCTCGAAACCACTTTAGTCCATGTGAGTTTTTAGCATTTTGCTCAATTATCAAAAATGTAAAGTGGCTACTTTTGTAGCAATTAAGGTGGAACCGCGGAAATATATGCATTTTCGTCCTTTAGCAGATTGATTGTTTGCTAGGGACTTTTTTCTTTGGCAGACGAAATATTTTATTTAGGAGATAAAAGATGAACGATAATGAACTTGAGATGTTTAGACATGGCTGTGCGCACGTGCTAGCCAAGGCAGTGGACAAAATTTTCAGCAATGTGAAGAACACCATTGGTCCTGCCATTGATGACGGCTTTTATTATGACTTTGACCTAGAGGACAGCATTACTCCCGAGAGTTTCAAAAAAATTGAAAAAGAGATGAAAAATATCATCTCAAGAGATGAAAAATTCGAGAGACTGGAAGTCAGTCGTGAAAAAGCACTTGAGATGTTTAAGGACAATCCATACAAAGTAGAGTTGATAGAGGCTTTGCCAGAGGACGAGATTATCTCTGTCTATACCCTAGGTGATGACTGGTGCGACCTTTGTCGTGGCCCTCATGTGAAGAGTAGCAAAGAACTCAAGAATTTTTCTTTCAAAGTCAATCGTGTCAGTGGGGCGTATTGGAGAGGC
>CAMYXB010000079.1 GCA_947303145.1 uncultured Clostridia bacterium
ACAATCTCCTATCTATATCTGCTTTTTTGTATAATTCAACTTCATCTAGGTTCTCATCTTTTATAATACAAAAGAGCATATCTGAAAAAGTGACAATGTCATAGCCCTTGATTTTTGCCACAAGGACAGGAGATATAGTCATTTTTTCATCCGCTGCTATACCAAAATAATTTATTATTTCTTCTTGCTCATCAGAATAACGTTTTCTTTTCTCTTCTTCTTTTTCTTTTTTCCTTTGGACGAGGTATTCACGCAACTCCTTTAAAACATTTTTTTCGGCTATCCAAGACCTCTTATGAAGATAGTCGTCTAAAAAAGATTTTCCATTTGTTTGATTCATTTATATTTCTCCTTTTGTTTATTTTTTTTGCAAAAAATGATAGTAAAATTTAGTGATATATAACACAACTAAACATACTTGTCAAATGTGCATAATAAGTAATTTACATAATATTAAATTTTGATGATAAAATATAGAGAAATAATACATAAAAATACTATAAAAAATGATGTTTATTAATAAAAACATTTAGTTATCGCATAAGATGCTATATTTTTTGTAAAAAAAGTGTGTTTTTGGCGATGAAAAGTATCAAAAATAAAATATTAACAAAAATATTAAATACTGGAATGTGCCACCATTGATAAACCGAATGTTATCAAGGCTACACAGAATGCTAATACGAGGCTGACGATAAGACGCTTTTTCTTATATTCTTTTCGTGCAGTTTCGTCTAATGCTCTAACCTTTTTGAATGTAAACAGACACGCCAAGCCCCAAGTAAAAAGAAAAGCCCCGAGATAATAGCCGATGATTTCTATCATAAAGATTTACCTCCTTTGGCATATTATACAGAAAAAATATAGTAAAAAGGTCGCTTTCCAAGCGACATTTTGTCCTAGAAAACTTCGGGAGCACTCGGTGGTATCTATGACAAAAAAAAGTCCAAGGCGATTTTGCTTTGGAGATTTTAAGGGTGTCTTGTGTAATAGACATGGTGAGCGATTGAGTCTTATATAGTTATGTTATCTTTTATGGTGATGTCATCTTTTGGGGGCATTAGGGGCTCCAAAAGGTGGGTGTGAAATTCATAGTGAGTTTGCACCATTTCGTGAAGGTTTCGGGTGGGGGCGAAGTGGAGGGTAGACGAAATGGCGGAAATATCACTGAGGAAAATGCTTACATCTCCCGCTCTCCTTGGTCCCACACTATATTCCACTTTTTTGTCTAAAACATTGGATATTTCACATATAATATCCTTGACGGAATATCCCGGCTTGCTGGAGCCGCAATTGAAAATATGCATGAAATCAGATTCCTCAATAACATATTTTGTGGCCAAAGTAAATGCTGTGGCGACATCTTGCACATGGACATAATCTCTAACTGTAGTTCCGTCTTTAGTGGGGTGGTCACAGCCGTTGATAAACAATGGCTCGCCTGATAGCACCCTATTTATCATAAACGGGACCACGCCTTGTTGCCCCTTATTCTTGGAGTTGTCACCTAGCATATACTGTGTGTCGGCACCTACAGGATTGGAAAGTCTAAGCACTATGGCACAACCATGGCTCCTCTCTCTCCAGCAAGCGATCTCTTCCTCGCACTCCATCTTTTGCATAGCATATGGTGACAGGGGGTGAAGGGGAGTAGTCTCGTCCACATACTCCTTGCCACAATCACCATACACTGTGATAGATGAGGAAAAAACAAATTTATTTATCCCCAGTTTCTCCATACTATGTAGCAAATTCCTCGTGGCTACTACATTGTGTGAGTAATATTCGTCTGTTTTGTCGAAGCTCTCCCCCACATATTTCTTGCCTGCCATGTGAATGATGACATCTATTGCCTCTTGCTCCATTATTCTTTCCATGCCAGCAGAGTCCAAGATGTCCTGCTTATACACCTTGATATTAGTTGGATATGCATTCACAAGTTTTTCTATGGTCTGTGGATAAGAATTGGAGAAGTTGTCCACGATAACACAATTGTATCCCTCGTGGCAAAGTTTGGCGACTATATTGCTCCCGATATATCCCGCTCCGCCTGTGATGAGGATATTCCTCTGACTATTGGTGTTTTCTAAACTATTATTCTTCAAATTATTATTCCTTTGTTGTTATGGCATGTCTAAGTGACAATACAATATTTTTTCATTTTTTATAAAAAATGCAGTTTTTTTTGTTTTTTTGCTGTTTTTTTGCATTTTTTATGAATTTTTTATGAATTTTTATCTAATTTTGTGACCCTCGAGATAATATCTCTTTTCTCTCGCTTCGCCTATGGAGAAGGACTTCCTTGGCAGGACTCCATACTTGATGACGAACTCAAATAGTTCTCTCTTGTCTATAGTGGGGAGAGTGATGCCTAGCGTATTGTCGGCCTTGCAGATATTTCTCAGGCTGTCTAGTCCATGGACATAGTCGACAGTCATCTCGCCCTTTTTCACATACTCATCAATGAGGTCTTGCACCATTTTGATAGCAAGAGGGGAATTGGAAGGGAGATTGAATGGAGTCTCACCATCTTTTGTGATGATAAGTTGGCTATTTATCTCACCATCTATTTTGAGGTTTTTCAGTCTATTTACAAATTCCTCTGGAGCATTTTTGACAACTCTATATATTGGCTCAAATTCTATGCCACAGTCGTGGATATTGACTGCTTCGACAAGTGCGAATCTGGCGGGGTGATTCTCCCTCTCCTCCTCACTTAGTGTGCTCTTGAGTCTATTCCAATGCTCTTTGGCGGTGGCAAGGGAGTGATTGCCATCACCTACTGCGAATAACATCTTGACATCAGAGTTGAATGTTTTTTGGGTATATTCATCTGTCAAAAGGGAATCAAACTGGGCGATGATGTCATCTGGGTTGTCTATCTTATATCCAGTGATATGTCCGCCATTCATATTGAGGTCGAAGTCATACACTTTCTGCAATTTTTCTCTATTCTCATAAAGAGTGTCTGCTATGTGTGCTTCTCTATCATCATATAGTAGCATGATGTGAGGAAACTCAATCGGGGCATCTTTCCTTATCTCCACTCTAGGTGGAATACGCTCAATAATGGTGCCCTCTGTGGCTCTTATCATGGCAGGGGCAAGAGGTGTGAAGTCATATCCCTCTAAGTCGACATTGAGCATGATGCCCAATCTTTTAGGATGCAGAGATGTGGACCTGTTGACCAGAATCATACACTCACCGAGGCTATCAAGCAGCCCACTGGACAGGTAAGCGTGCATATTGGCATTGATTTTCTCTATTTGGCTCTTGTTGTCACTTCCTAGATAAATCTCTGGAAAGGTGAGATGCAGTGTGGAAGGCTCGTCTTTGACAAAGTCCTCAAGAGCGTCCCAGTAATCTTTCTCGCTGGTGAATTGGTCGCAGGCTATGACTGCCCACTTCTCCTTGTCCAAATCCTCTCTTGGTAGTAAAATTTCTTGTTTTTTAATAATTGACATAAGTATATCTCCTTGATTTTTTTTAGATAAAAATTAAATTATCTAGTAGCCATTATATAACTTTTTTCGATTGCTGGCAAATGAATAAAAATAGATTGAAAATTTTGATTTTCGTGCTATAATGATGAATATATATTTTACATAAAAGGAGGAGAGGCAAATGGAGGAAATAATAAAGTATTTCACAGACCAAGGTATATCTAGGGAGCTAGCGATAGCATATCTTGTGGTGTCGGCACTTATTGTCATCATGGCTGTAGTTGTGATAGTGATGAGGATAATATTGTTCTTTAGATACAATGCCACCAATAATATAAGGACATCTAGTCACAAGACTAGTGTGCAAGTGGCAAGAGAAGCATTAGATAAGTGTGGACTAAGTCATATTCAGGTAAAGAAAGCGGGCTTCTTCAGGGCATGGTTCTTCGGCAACTGCTACAGCATAACCAAGAAAACTATATTCCTAAGACGTGGTATATATGACAAAGATTCCCTCACCGCAGTAGGCATGGCTCTGCAGAAAGTAGGCGTAGCCAAGATGTGCGAAGAGAACAAGTCCGGTGCTAGAATAAGAAATGTCATGCAGATATTGGCACTATTTGGACCATTCCTATTCCTGCCTATAGTGCTGGCTGGATTCTTGATTGATTTGTTCGTATTCGCTAATATAGGACTATTCTCTACCATAGGTCTAGCCGTTGGACTTTTCATAATGCTCAGCGGATTTATAGTCACTATGCTCAATATACCTGTAGAGAAGAAAGCCAATGACATGGCTCTCAAGATGCTGAGTGAGACAAATATTTTGAATGAAGAAGAACTCTCTCAGGTCAAAAAAGTGTTTGATACATACATCATAGCCTATGTGTGTGAATTCCTAGTGACAGTGCTGAGAATAGTGCAGATAGTTCTAGAGATAGTGATGAATTCACAGATTAAAAACAACAATGGTTAAAATTAGATAATATGAAAAATGCTATACGTGTTGTATAGCAT
>CAMYXB010000080.1 GCA_947303145.1 uncultured Clostridia bacterium
AATATTTAAAAATAATTTTTTAAAAAATTTATTTTATTTTTTTTTTTTTTACAATTTTTTTTTTTTTTTTTTTTTTTTTTTTTTTTGATATGTGCAGAGTGCACAAAACAATACGTGCAATATCCGCATAAATAAAGGAGATTTTGACTTTATAATATTTGTTTTTGCATATATTTTTGTGTAGATTTACTTTTTCCGTTGAATATTTTTTTGTATGATTTACATGTTTTGTTTAATGTATTTTTTGGCTCCTTTTGTTTTTTCTTCTTTGTGATGCTTGATGTCTCAGTTGTCGATTTAGAAAAAATT
This sequence comes from uncultured Clostridia bacterium, assembly GCA_947303145.1. Lineage (GTDB taxonomy): Bacteria > Bacillota > Clostridia > Christensenellales > UBA1242 > UBA7862. The sequence continues at coordinate 310 of CAMYXB010000080.1, forward strand.
TTTTACATAAAAAGACAACTTTTGCCACACAATATAATTCGTATGAAAAAGCGATTTTCTCTCAAAATTTTTATTGTTCTCTGTGTCATTTTTGTTTTAAGTGCAGTAGGTGTAGTGTTGTTTAATATCCCCTTTTCCCGCATCAATATTATTGACGATATTTATATAACTAGGAGTGAACTAACACAAATACAAGAGAAAAATTTTTTTGGTCCTTTCCTTTCTGCTACTATAAAAGATGAGATAATCGATGCCGTCAGTATGGGTGATAATAATAGCGAAGATAGGGAGATAGAGTTCAAGTTGTTTCATCTCATTCCCATCAAGGTCAAGACGGTGCATCTAATTAAAGAGGACAAGGTTTTGCTTGGTGGCTATGCTGTGGGATTGGTGCTCAAGACGGACGGAGTGATGGTGGTGGGGAGCAGTCCCGTTGACACCTTGGAGGGAGAATATGACGTGCTTGAGAGTGGAGAATTGATGCTGGGCGACATCATCACTCAGATAGAGAATGAGACCATCGAAAATGTTTCTACCATATCCAAGGTTATCAATAAGGAGAAGAACAGAGATAGAGAATTGACTATCCATATAAAACGTGACGGCAGAGAATGTGTCACGAGTGTAAAACCCTGTTATGACGTTAAAGCAGGCAATTATAAACTCGGAATTTGGGCGAGAGATGATGCGTCAGGTATCGGCACTCTCACTTTCGTGGACTCTAACAATAGATTTGGCGCCCTCGGGCACCCCATTCTAGATAGCGACACCAAGTCCACCATTACTCTCAAGTCTGGTAAAGTGTATAATTGTTCTATACTCGGTGTCAAAAAAGGTCAAAGTGGCTCCCCGGGGGAACTAAAAGGCTTTTTCGCACAAGGAAAGGACGAGCAGGGTGTGGTGGAAAAGAACAACGAATATGGCGTTTTTGGCTCACTCACAGATAACAATCGCCTCACATTAGATGCCGAGGAGATTGAAGTAGGAGGGAGATTGTCTGTCAAACCGGGCAAAGCCCAGATAAAATGTTGCCTAGACGGCAATAGAGTGGAGACATTTGATATAGAGATAGTCAAGACCAACTACCAGTCGTATTCTGGTGACAAGAGTATGGTTATTCGTGTTGTAGATGAGGACTTAATCTCCCGCACAGGTGGAATAGTGCAGGGCATGAGTGGGAGTCCCATTATTCAAAATGACAAAATAGTCGGTGCAGTCACCCATGTATTCGTCACTGATCCAACGAAGGGATTTGGCGTCTATATAGATTGGATGTTAAATCAATAAAATTTATCACAAATTACTATATTAAAAAACGTTCAAAAAGTTTTGAAAAAATTGTTGACAAATGTAAAATTTTGTAATAAATTAGTCATATTCAATTCCGTTCAAAAAGTTTTTGAGGGGTTAATAGGGAGTTTCTTATGAAGAAATATAGTGTAAGAGTGTTTAGTCAAAATCAAGCATCTAGTATGGGAGAATTTATCAAAAATGTATATCTACAGTCTGGCGTATTTGTGGAGAATATTAGAGATATGTCCAGTTTTCTTTTGAGCAAAAGTTATACAGATTGTCTATTTTTAGACTTTTCTAGGCAGGATAGTTATGACTTCGACTTCTCGCAGTTATTCGCAGATATTCACTCACTTTTCTGTGAGGGATATATCTACAAAATTTATATAATATGCGACAAAGAGTGGCTCGTGCCGGATAGTTTTCATGTTTGCCTCACTAGAGATGTGTCAAGGGATAGGCTCGTCGGCGTTCTTGGCGATATCGCCACATCTGTCAATGCTACAGGCATTGACGTAATGACGAGGAATAGAAATATCGTCATGAATAATCTATGTAGTGACGGCTTTTCCACTAGACACAACGGCACCATTATGCTGGTTGATGCCATTATTCGTGCCATACTTAGCAAGAAGATGATAATAAATCTAAGAAAAGACGTCTATCCATATCTCATGCAAAAATATCATGTAAGCAACTCGTGTATAGAACTTAGTATAGCCAAGGCCATCACCTGTGCATATTCTAGATGTGACAATAGCAGATTTTCCTCCATTCCCACTACTAAGGAACTATTGACATACAAGATATGCGAGTTATATGACTATCTTACAGACAAATAATATATGTAGTATTACATGATAAAAGTGAATATATTTTTTATGTGAACAAGCATTATTTTTTCGATAGACTGAAGAGATTTTTTTCTCTTAACAAGGGACTATGCATTTTTATCCTCATATTATTGCTACTTGGATTTATGACAGGAGTGCTGTGCCTTGTCAAGTCCAATATGAATATAGATTTCAATCTTATTCAAAATTTTATTCTTCGCAATTTTTTACTTAAAAAATATTCCATACTTACATTTACTCTTCTTTCCATCATTATCTCAGGCATCGTATTGTTTCTCTTTTTTCTCGCATCTTTTGTTAAGTTCGGCAAAATAATCGGCATCATATGTGGTCTGTTCTTCGCATATTTAATCGGCATAGATTGTGCCATATTATTTTGTGCATCGACTGGCATTTTCCACATTTTACTTGGCATAATATATCCAGTTTTTTCCTTAGCGATATTATTTCTTATGCTAGCGTTCTTCTTTCAAATGAACAATTATTGTCGTCAAATGACACTATTTGGCAATTGTTCCATAAGAGGTGATGAGTTCAAGTTATTTCTTTTCTTCCTTATTCTTATCACTTGCATATCGATTATCCTTGGCATAGTTATGGCCATTTTAATCAAAATATTTGTTTTTTATTAGTTTTTATTCCCATAAATATTTTTATCTTTTTTGCAGATAATACATGAAAAGGGGGATAAAATTATGAAATTTAATCGTTTTTTTATACTTTTACTCGCATTTTTCACCATTTTTTCAATTATTTTTGGGAATTATGGCGTGGCAGAGGCAAAAGAGGAGGACTACACAGCCAGAGCGTATTACCTCATTGATTATAACACAGGCACAGTGCTGAGTGAGAAAAATAGCAATGACAAATTCCCTGTGGCGAGCATTGTCAAACTCATGACTATAGAACTGGTCTGTGAGGAGATAGAGAGCGGAAACTTGTCTATTGACGAAATGGTCACCGCGTCTTCAAATAGTGCCAGCATGGGTGGCTCACAGGTGTTTATTGAGGAAGGCGGTCAGTATTCTGTAGGAGATTTGTTGAAATCCACCATTATCAGCAGTGCCAACGATGCCAGCGTGGCATTGGCAGAGAGAATAAGTGGAAGCGAGAGCGAATTTGTCCATTTGATGAACAAGAAAGCTATGGAACTGGGACTAGACAACACCTTTTATGTCAACTGCACTGGACTGCCAGCAGTGGGGCAATTCTCCTGTGCCAGAGACACCGCCGTTTTACTTAAAAAAGTCTCTTCTCATGACGTCTATCACCAGTATAGCACTATCTGGATGGATACACTGAGTCACCCCAAAGGGAGAGAAAGTGAACTGGTCAATACCAACAAACTCATAAGGTATTTTGAAGGTTGCGATGGTGGCAAGACAGGCTCCACGAGTGAAGCAGGATATTGCCTTTCTGCCACTGCCAAAAGAGGAGATATGAGGCTCATTGGCGTAGTGCTCGGAGCAGAGAATAGCAAGCTCCGCTTTGCCGAGACTTCCAAACTTCTAAATTACGGTTTTTCTAATTTTGAGAACAAAAAGGTAGTAGATAAGGATAGTAGCAAATTCGCTTACACCATTCCAGTAAAGCATGGCAAGGAAAAGAGCGTATCCGCCTCGCCAATAGACGATCTCTTCGCTTTATCTAAAAAGCACGACTCCACAGATACCATAGAGACAAAGGTGGAGATAGCAGACAGTGTCTGTGCACCAATAACCAAAGGCGATAGGGTAGGCACCATCTATGTCATAAAGAATGGTCAAGTCATAGCAGAGACAGACATCGTCTGCGCCACATCAGTAGATAGCCAAGACTATCTTGACAATATCGACAACATCATCGACCAGTGGAAAATTAAATAAATGTTCTGTTAATATTGTAAATTATCCATATTTTTACAATAAATATTTTTCTTCTG
>CAMYXB010000081.1 GCA_947303145.1 uncultured Clostridia bacterium
TTTCTGCCAGTGACTATGAGGGGGAGTTTTTCATTTGACATTGTGTCCAATGACGGAGCGGTCTCTGTGCTGTTTTATAGACTAAAGATCTTTAGGGCGAAGTTGTCTGTGTCCACAGAGGGCATTGTCTTGGATAGAAGGAAGAGAAAAGTTATTCCTTTTGCAAGCATCACAGGAGAGGGCGACTTTAAGGCAAGATTTTTCAAAAAGTTATTTATGTCTTTGAGATACAATGATGTGAGGCTTTTTGGCAATGTGGGCATGGGAGTGGTGGCGAGCAGTTTAACCTGCGGGGCGCTCAATGTCTTGTCTGGCTCCTGCCTCTCGCTTGCTATAAATAGATTGAATATCAAAAATTATAGATACTGCTTTTATACATCTTTTGCCGATACAAGAGGGGCTGTTTATATCTCAGGAAGCATGACATTCAGCGTGGCTCTCATCATCTACTGCGCCATCTGTAGTGTGATAAAAAACTAAAAAATCACGAAAAATTATTTTTTTTCATAAAAAATGGCAAAAAATACATATTTTTTCAATTTTTATGCAAAAATTCGTTTATTTTTTACTTTTCAATTTTTTCATAATTTTTGTTTAATTGAACACAATAGATATAGAATTGGAGAAGACATGGATAATATTGAAAACGTATTGGACACTACACTAAAGAATCTTAAAGATATGATAGACACATCTATAGTCATAGGAGAAGAGAGGGTAGTTGGAGAAGATGTCATCATCCCAGTCTGCAAGGTGTCTCTTGGCTTTGTGTCTGGAGGCGGAGAATATGGTGATGCGAAGAAGATGAAGCATATCCCGTCTTTCCCTTATGCAGGCGGAAGTAGTGGTGGGTGCAACATAACACCCATAGGCTTTCTTGTTGTATCGCAGAGCAAGACGAAGTTCATAAGGCTTAATGGCGAGAGTGAACTTGAGAAAATATTGGGCATTATATCTCACTTAAAATGTCCCACAAATAAGTGAGAAAGTTGTCGTCTTTTTTATAAAATATAATTTTATTTTTCACTTATGAAAAATTGATTTTTTATAAAAAATTTGCAAAAAAATTGATTTTTTTAATAAAAAAGGGCTAAAAAATGAGATTTTTATATAAATTTTCGTTATTTTTTATATTTTTGTGTCTTATGCTTGCTTGTCCAATGCATGAGACATTTTGTGCTTTCGCTAGCGAAATTGACTGCCCTGCGTCATCTATGGTGGTGATGGCTACGCTAGGTGATAAGGTGTTGTATAGCAAGGATATGACAAGGCGTCTAGCCATGGCTAGCACTACCAAAATCGTGACAGCCATAACTTGCCTCGACAACTGCGAGGATATAGACAGGCTGGTCACAGTGCCAAAGAGTGCTACACTGGTGGAGGGAAGTTCTATATATCTAAGGGAGGGCGAGAGGCTCACCATTAGACAACTGCTGTATGGACTTATGCTCCAGTCGGGCAACGACAGTGCCGAGACGTTGGCTCTGGCTATAGCGGGGAGCAAGGAAGAATTCGCATCTCTCATGAATGAGACCGCCAGAAAATGCGGAGCGGAAAACTCCTCCTTTGTCACGCCTCATGGACTTGATGATAAAAATCATTACACCACAGCATTGGACCTTGCCAAAATCACAAGTTTCGCTCTGAAAAATCCGATATTCAAAGAGATTGTGTCTACTAAAAGTTATAAAATCCCTGCCACTGAGCACAACAGTGCTCGCACACTCGTCAATAAGAACAAACTACTCTCCAGCCTTGAGGGAGCCACAGGAGTTAAGACTGGATATACCAAAAAATCTGGCAGATGCCTCGTATCATCTTGCGAAAGAGATGGTATGGAAGTGGTCTGTGTGGTCCTCAACTGCGGGCCGATGTTCGAGGAGAGCGCCTCGCTCATAAACAAGGCTTTTAAGGAATATAGGCGCCTAGATATTCTACCTAGTTATAAGTTCGCCGTAGATATTCCAGTGGAAAATGGAGTGTCTGCCAGTGTGCGACTTTACAATAAAAATGGCTTTTCGGTGATAGACAGAGAGGAGAATGCCGATAGATACACTATAGAATATGACTATGCTGACAAGGCTGTGGCCCCTATAGAGAAGGGACAGGCTCTGGGGAGTGTGAAAGTTTATTATGATAATTCCTTGATTTTTACAGAAAAATTGTGTAGTATAGAAAGCATAGAAGAAGAAAGGAATGGTCTAGACATTAAGGATATTCTAGACAACTGGTAAAATGATGAGGATAAACAAGTTCATAGCGGGCAGCGGAGTGTGATCTAGAAGAAAGGCAGAAGAATATATCTTGCAGGGATTGGTGAAGGTGAATGATGTCACAGTCACCGATTTGTCGTGCAAGGTGGACGAAGAAAAAGATGTCGTGACTATGAATGGTCAGCGTCTCGCTATCACCAAAGCATACGAGTATATCATGCTAAACAAGCCCAAGGGATATGTCACCACCATGAGTGATGATAGGGGCAGGAAGAGTATCATGGACCTCGTGGGAGACGATGGCAAGAGGCTCTATCCCATAGGGAGATTGGACTACGACAGCGAAGGACTGCTCATTCTGACCAATGATGGAGACCTGACCTATAGGCTCACTCACCCCAAGTTCGCTATCCCCAAGACATATGTAGTTCGTGTGGCGGGAGAGATAAAGGAAAGCGACCTCGCTGTCCTTAGGCGAGGTGTCGTGGTGGACGGGGTGAGATATGCAGGTTGCAGAGCAAAACTTGTCAAGTTCGAAAATGGGGAATCGAGAATAGAACTCACATTGCTTGAGGGTAAGAATAGAGAAATTAGGAAGATGTTGTCGTTCATGGGGCACGAGGTTTTGTTCCTCAAAAGGACGGCTTTCGCTGGCATAAGGCTAGGGGGACTCAAAAGGGGCGAGAGTAGACCTCTTCGTGATTTTGAAGTGGAATATCTCAAAAAATTGTAAAAAATAGCAATTTTTACGCTTTTTTTTGCATTTTTTTGATATTTTTTGTAAATTTTTACATAAGAGGTAGAAGTGAGAGTAGTAATTATTGGTGGCGGAGCGTCGGGCATGATGTGTGCATCGCTTCTTTCAGGACATACAGTCACCGTCATTGACAAGAATGAGAAATTGGGCAAAAAACTGTTCATTACAGGAAAGGGTAGATGTAATGTCACCAATGCCTCTGGCATAGATGAGCATCTTATGAATATTGTAAATAATTCAAAATTTATGATGTCATCTTTAAGCATTTTTTCCTCCAGTGATATGGTAGATTTTCTCGAGAGTCATCATCTCAAGACTAAAGTAGAGCGAGGGAATAGAGTGTTTCCCATAAGTGACAAGTCTAGTGATGTCATCAAGATGTTTTCTAGTATTCTGCATGACAACAATGTATCTGTTCTTTTGGACACCAAGGTCACTGGTTGTGAGAAAGTGGGGGAGGAATATATCGTTCACATGGGGGAGAAATCCGTTGTGTGTGATGCAGTGGTAGTGGCCACAGGCGGCTTGTCCTATCCCATGACTGGCTCCACTGGTGACGGATACTCTATAGCCAGATTATTTCATCACAATATCATATCTCCCCGTCCTGCTCTTGTGCCTATTTTGCTGAAAAATCCGCCTGCCTCTCTTGCAGGGCTCACACTTAAAAATGTGACAGCCACCATAGAAGTAGATGGGAAGATATTTTCGAGGGCTGGTGAAATGTTGTTCACTCATACAGGTGTGAGTGGGCCTATAATACTTAGTCTGTCATCACTAGTCAATAGACTAAATCTAACAAAAGCCTCGCTATCTATAGACCTAAAGAGTGCACTCTCATTTGATACTCTGGACAAAAGAATAATTAGAGATATGAGGGAGTGTGGGAAGAAACTAATGAAGAATTATCTGCCCAGCCTTGTTCCATCTACTCTCGGCCAACTGGTGTCACTGAGATTAAATTTTGATAATAAGAGACTATGTGATTTGACTAGCGAAGATAGACATAACTTGGTGGGAATGCTCAAAAATCTAACTTTCGACATAAAGGGTTTGGAGGATATTTCGCTGGGTATAATAACCAGTGGAGGAGTGGATACGAGAGAAATAAATCCAAAGACTATGGAGAGTAAAAGAGAGAAAAATTTGTTCTTTATAGGTGAGGTGTTGGACGTGGACTGCATGACGGGTGGGTTCAATTTGCAGGTGGCTTTTTCCACTGCTCACGCTTGCGCAAAATATCTAAATTCTCTAAAAAAATCTTAAAAAACGTCATTTTTTGCATAAAAAACACGATTTTTTTTGTATTTTTTGATAAAAATGTGATTTTTTTTGTGAAAATATTTTTTGTTTGTTTTGCGTAAATTTTGTTCTATAATATTCTG
>CAMYXB010000082.1 GCA_947303145.1 uncultured Clostridia bacterium
TTCGTCAATCTATTGAATGACGAAATGGAAAGCCTCATAAAGTCTAGCGCTTTCAATCTTGGTCGTATGATTTATGGTGATGGCACAGGACTCCTTGCCACTGCCAGTGTCGCCAACAACACAGTCACATACGATTCTGTCAAGAATCTTGTCGAGGGAATGAAAGTAGACGTTTATAGTGGTTCTACACTCGCCACTGCTGGAGCAGTCATCGCATATGTAGACAGAGCCAACAAGCAAGTCACATTCACTTCCAACGTTTCAATTTCTAATAACAACACCCTCTATGCCGCAGGTTCCAAGGATAACGAAATCACAGGCATCAAGAGATTGTTCGACACATCTAGTGCTAATAAGATGCTCTATGGTGTAGATAGAACGAGTTATGCTTGGCTCTATCCTTATATCAAAGCCAACAATCCTTCTGCCAACATCTCTGACGCCATGATTCAGACTGCTATGAATTCTATAGAGGAAGAATGTGGTGAGCAGATTGACTTCATCGCAGTCTCTGGAAATGTGAGAACATCATACCAGACATACCTTGCTTCTCAAAATAGGAACATAGATGTCACCACATTAGAGGGCGGATACAAGACCATGACATACGCTGGCATACCTGTAGTGTATGAGAGATTTGTCGATGATGGCACCATGTATCTACTCAATACTCGTGACTTCAATCTTCATCAACTCTGCGATTGGGAATGGCTTGAGAGTGACAATGGTAGTATACTCATTCCATCAGCCACCACTCCCACTTATTCTGCCACTCTTGTCAAGTATGCAGAGCTAGTCTGTGACAGACCAGGAGCACAGGGTAAGATAAGCGGAATCAACTAATAAGAGTATATTTTTCACAAAAATTTTCATTTTTCATGCGAAAAATCGCTAAAAAATGCAAAAAAATGTGCAAAAATCAATATTTTTATTAAATTTTACTCAATTTTATTTAGAAAACATTTTATAAAGAATTGCTAAAATTTGAGGGGGAAAAGTCTTTCCCCCTTGAATTTTACAAGAAAAATATTAACAAAAAATCAGTGGACGAAATTATGAAAAAACTCATCACTCATGACCTATATAATATCTCTAGTAGAGCCAAAAATATAGATAGAGACTATCTCATCTTTTATGATTACGCTAGGAAAATTTACGAAGTCCATCACCATGGCAATATAGTCAAAGTGTTAGGGCATAGGCTCGACAAATCTTGTCTTGATAGCCTATATACTAGCCATGTGAGGAATAGTAGAAAAATTTTCGAGGATATGGACGAGACCAATTCTAGAATAGATAGGAAGAATGAAAGCGAACTATTGAGACGCTCAAGAGAGGAATTGTCCAGCAAGGTTGCGTATGCAGATAAGAGGGGATATGATGTAGATTTCTCTCGTGCCAATGCTACTCGCTGGATATAATTTCGCTCCACGCTTTTGTTAGAAATTAGAAAAAGGAGCATATATATTATGACTGTTTTAGATATCTTAAAGACTGCCAGCATTTATCTCAATATAGACGACACGTTAAGTCCCATTTTCAGTGAGGCGGAGCAGGTGCCAGATGAGGCCACATCTTTGTTTGACAGACTGCTTTGTGCTTTTAATAGCATGGCGGGATATATCTTTGCCACCCATTTCGACATAATAAGTGACAGCGATGTCACTTTTGACGAAAATGGCGTTGCTGACATGTCATCTCTTCTTCACAGTGTGAAATCTGTAAAGTCAGTCAAATGTAGAGGCCGAAGTGTAGATTATAAGGTGGAAGGAGATAGAATAGTGAGCAAGAAAAATATGACTGCCACCATCACCTATTCCTATCTGCCCGAAGATTTTGACGCAGATGACGATTTTGATTTCGCTCTCCCTGTGGATATTGGCACGCTGGCCATTGGTGTGGCATGGTTCTATTCTTTAAGTCTCGCCATATATGACGATGCGGAGAGTTTCAAAGAGCAATTTTTGGAGAATATCCACAAGATGAGCAAGCCTACGCACAGGAGAATATGTCAAAGAAGGTGGGAATAAATGAGAAAATATTTTGCCAAAAGGCTTTTTGTCAACGATTTTTCTGTCTCACCAGACACCAGCGTCAATAGTTATGATAGCAAAATCCACACTCCTAGTCTCTGCTACAATGTCAAATCAAAGAAGGGCTTACTAGGTTGTGGCAACGGCATTACTCACCTTTCACTCCCTAGGACTAGGGATAATCCCGAAGAATATATAAGGGGAAGCAGTGGGAATGTCAATATCCTCAAGACATGGAGATACAAATACTTCAGCCACGTCAACAATCGTGACGAATATATGCTGGTGTGCTTCGCCAGTGACAACAAGTTGTATTTTAACAATATGACGTTTCCAGACCCGTCATATCATTTAGTGACGAATAAAACATTTACCAGCACTCCCACTGCCATCACATTTAGAGCCAATGGAGATGACGTCATAGCCTTCTCCTCGCCTACTGATGACATGGTGGTGTGGTATACTGATAACAACCCATATACAGTAGAGGGAGCGCCCAGATTTTCATCTATCTGCTACCACAATAACAGACTATTCGCCATAGATGCAGAGGACCCCAGTGTAGTCAAGTATTCCGCTCTCTCCAATCCTCTCGATTGGACGAGCAGTAGCGGAGTATATAGTTCTGGCTCTATCACCATGAACGACTATAAGGGCGATTTGCGCAGTGTCATATCTTTTGACAACTATGTCTATGTCTTTAGAGACTATGGTATATCTAGGATACTCAGCTACGCTCAAGACAGCGTATTCGCTTGCAGTAATATCTATACCACGTCCAGCAAAATATACGCAGATACAGCAGTAGTGTGTGGGAGCAAGATATTCTTTCTCCAAGAGGACGGGCTATATGCCTTCGATGGATATTTCGTAAGTAAAGTAGACCTGTCATTTTCCGACCTCATCACTTCCACAAATCAATCTAGCGCCAACGCTTGCTTCCATGACGGCAGTTATTATCTCGCTTGCAAGGTAGACTTTGGGGATACTTTAGAGGGGGAGCAGAATATGCAAAACAATGCCCTCATAGAGTTTAATGTCACCACTAAATCGGCCAATATTACAAGAGGTGTGGACATAATCAGTATGACTTCCGTCAAAGATGTGCTCATCAATAGGATTATCACCACCATAAGAGGCAGTGACTATGTCTGGTACATAACAAGCGATGGCAAGATAAACTCAACCAGTGTTATGCCTAAAAAGTGGAGAAGTGGCAGGATACATCTAGGCAATTTTGATAAGGACAAAATCCTCAAAAAAGTGTATCTCACTTGCCCTTGCACTGCCACACTTAAGGTGACTACAGATAAGATGGAGAAAAGTGAGACTTTGACAGACAAGACAGGCTTCCAGAGAATTCTTTTCAATGTCACCGGCAGAGAATTTGTGTTCGAGGTGACGAGTAGTGACAGTGACTTTTGTATAGGGAATGTAGAACTTTACTTTGCGGTGGAAAAATGAGAAAAGATGATGAACCAGTTTTAGAAGAAAGCGTCACAAGGGAATTTTTCAGTGAAGATGAGATAAAGATGCGTTATGCAAGATATTTTGACAGGGAAAGAAAATCATGTGGGAAGAAGTATTTAAGTTAGCCCTATCCAATGGCATCTGGGCAGTGTTGTTCGTGTCACTTTTAGTCTATCAACTCAAGGATAGCGCCAAGAGAGAGAAAAAGTATCAGGAGACCATCTCAAAACTCAATCAGCACCTAGATACAGTAGAGGACATCAAGGAAGAACTGAAAGAGATAAGACAGAGAATGACTCGGGGGAGAAATGTATGAAAGACGAAGATAACAAAAAGCCTCACATCAGCATAGCCATAGGTATATCCTGTGCTGTGCTAGCACTGGCGCAAATAGTGTGTGCCTATTTCGGTCTCTCTCTGCCCATTAGCCTCGCTATAGATATACTATCTGTCATTTTGTCAATGCTTGTATCACTTAAAGTGCTGTCAAGTGATGAAAATGTCGACATGGCGGACATGACGAAAATCATCAAAGAGGACATGACACACACTCTCTCAAAATATAGCGACAATTTCAAAAAAGACAACGAGGAAGTGCGTGAAAGCCAGATAATACAAGATGATACAAAAGACAAAAAAGAGAACGCTCAATTAAGTGAGTAATATCCATACAAAGAAAAAAATGACGACAAAATATGCTAAATAATGTAAAAATTGCACCTTTTTGGTGCAATTTTTAATAAAAATAGTTATTTTTTTTATTTTAAATATAAAAAATTGTAAAAATGGGAATTATTATGGAGAATGC
>CAMYXB010000083.1 GCA_947303145.1 uncultured Clostridia bacterium
ATAGACGGCTGTGTCTATCCTAAATCCATTCATCTCCATATCAAAGAGCACATCAATAAGAGGGAACTCTATGTCGTCATAGAGTTTCTTTAGATTATTTTCCTCCAGTCCACGAGCTAAAGCCTCTCTAAGGTAGAAAAGACTGACACTAGGTAGTGCCTCTGACATATCATAAGTGGCAAGCACATTGTCCCTACTCACCTCTCTCTCACCTGCATAAAGGAGATAATAAGCTAGATTTACGTCAAATTTTGAGCCAACAAGGTCTATGCCGTAAGACTTGAAAAAGTGCTTCATGCTCTTTATGTCATAGCACAATTTTTCTATCTTTTCGTCTTGCAATAATTCTTTTAATAAATCCAATACCTCAAGGAAATTCACCCGAGAGGTCAAATCTACTTTGCATGGCAGGACTATTTCGCAGTTCTTGTCATATGCTAGGTGCAATGTATCCCCCACCTGCTCTAGAGCGACAATCCCCGTCTGCTGTGCATATTTTATATGCTTTTTAAGAGCGTCCAAGTCTTCGATAATTATAGTGTTAGCATTGATTTGACTTTGATTTTTCTCCTCTTTGTCCATGCTAAATAAATCACTTTTTTTGATAAGGCTATTGAAATCATAATTCTTAAAAAACTCATAAACTTTGCTGTCGAAAGGAAAAGAATATGTGAAGTCGCTGAGACTAACATCTAAATCTATATTAGTCAAAATGGTAGATAATTTTTTGCTAAGATATGCACTATCTTTCCCCGCCACCATTAGCCCTCTAACGCGAGGAGATAATTCATCCAGATGCTGATAAACATTGTCTAATGAGCCATATTCTCTCATAAGAGATAAGGCGGTCTTCTCCCCCACACCAGGGACTCCTGGGATATTGTCCGATGCATCTCCCATGAGAGCCTTGAGGTCCACCACTTGACTGGGCTTTAATGAATATTCCTCAAAATATGACTCATCATTCATCACCTTGACTTCGCTTATGCCTTTCTTGGTGAGATATACGGTGTTCCTATCGTCAATAAGTTGCAGAGAATCTCTATCTCCTGTGATGATGATATTCTCTGTGTTATATGCACAAGAAAGAGTGCCTATGATATCATCTGCCTCATAGCCCTCTTTCTCAATATATTTAATCCCCATACACTCCAGCATAGATTTAAGAATAGCGAATTGAGGCTTGAGTTCCGCTGGGGTTTCCTTCCTTTTGCCCTTATATTCGCTATATAATTCGTTCCTAAAAGTATGTCTACTGTAGTCCATAGCGACAGCGATATACTTGGGGTGCAAGTCCAATATCGCTTTGATGAGAATGTTGACGAAGCCATACACTCCGTTGGAATATTCTCCCTTGCTATTAGTAAGAAGAGGCAGGGCATAAAAGGCTCTGTTGATAAGGCTGTTGCCATCAATAATGACGAATTTATCCATATTGTTCTCCAATAATATTTTCCCCTGCAATAGAGGTAATTATTATATTATTTTATTGTCTCTTCGTCCAGATATGTAGCCATGACATCTGCTATGTGTAGCACGACTGCCGTAGGATAGGCATAAAAAGCGGTGGCTATGCTCATGTCTCCGCCTATCACCCTCTTGTCATATCCGCCCATATGCCAATTGATGCCCATAGCCTCCTCTCTTGAGAGTCTCATAAAGCCAGATATCATATAGACGGACTTCTCTCCATGTCCATAAGGGAGGTCGTCACTATATGCAAAATATGGTTGCTTGGTCCACTCGCCATCTACCTTGACATTGCGATAATCTACTTTGTAGCAATTAACCTTGCAAATATCATGAAGCAGGCTCATTATAGCCATGCTTTCATCACTGATAACTTCTGAACGCCTCTCGCCATACTCGTCATCTAAGAGTTGTCTAAATCTCTTGTAGACATTGATAGAATGGAACACCAACCCTCCTTCGAAATTGGAGTGAAACTTGGTGCTGGCGGGAGATGTGAAAAAATCTGTTTTCTTCAAATACTCCAGAAGTTCACGACTCCCTTCTCTATGAATATTGTCTAAGTAAATCTGACAAAACTCTGCTTCAAGTTTCTTTATATCTATTTCCTCTGCCATAGAAAACACCTCCTTATATCCTAATTATAACAAAAAAGGCAATAAAAAAACAACCAAAAATTGATTGTTTCAAAATTGTGATGATTACTCTGCGTCTTTAGGTGCTTCGCTTGAGGCCTTCTTGGACTTGTCGAGTAGAAGATGCAGGCGAGCCACCTTGCGACTGGCGGTGTTCTTGTGAATGACGCCCTTGCTCTCGGCTGAATCTATGTAGGACACTATATCCTTGAGCATAGCCTCTGCCTTGGAGACATCTTGTGCACAAGCCAGTCTAAACTTCTTGACCATAGTAGCGATGGTGGACTTGACATATCTATTCTCTTCCTTCCTCCTCTCGCTAACGGAAACTCTCTTCTTTGCTGACTTAATATTTGGCATTACATAACTCCTTTTTGCTATTACCGATGTATGATAGCATAATTCACTTATTTTTGCAACAACTTTTTTGTTTTTTGTTCAAAAAATTTTAACTATGTAGAAAGAATCTTGCCTGTGAGGAAAAATAGAGCGTTTTTGCCAGCCATTTGACCAGATTTGCATAAATATTCCACATGGGCACATTCATCAAATATGCTTTCACGCCAAGGAAGCCAGCCAGTTTCGCATCGTTATCACTGCTCCTTGAGACAAAGAAAAGACGTCTGAAATGGTTGGATAGAAGTGAGATAATGGATATGGGTTGGTTCTTATTTTTTAGCATATCATCTATAATCTCATACACTCTATCACTATTCTTTCTACTGATGGCTCCAGTCAAGTCGAAGATGACATATTCCATATCTTTGGTGACGAACTCGTCCACATCTTCATATCTTATCGTCATACTGTCGCTATCTATAATGGATGACAGTTTATCTATCTCTGTGTCTATCTTGGTGAGAGAGTGATTGCAGTAGTCTATGAGATGGCCAATGGTTCTAAAGTCAATTTTTATCCCCTGCTTTTCACACTTGCTGGTAATAAACTTCTGCAGAAAACTATCTGATACCTTGTCACAAGATATATTCTCCACTTTTGTCTCAAATGATGAGAAAAAATCACTCTTTGTGCTGGAAAAGAACACAAGACAGGTGTGTGGATTGGGGCTTTTGATATAACCAAGAAAAACACTTTTCTCACTATCATTCTTTTTGCCTACATAGTCATAGCACACCACGAGCCTCATATTGTCTACAAAGGGCAATGCCTCACAACACGATACTATTTCGCCAGCACCGCCCACATAGTCATCTTTGAACACTGTTTTATTCATTTCTGGCATAGAAAGACACAGGGCATTCTCTATCATAGACAGGGCTTTATGCGTCAAAAAACCGTCACTGCCGTTTATCATATAGACAGGCTTTATCTCATTTTCTAAACTAGACTTCAGTTGCTCGAACTCCATATTACTCCTCTACAAATTGAAAGATAACTCATGCTGGACATTATACAAGACATTGTCACAAATAAGATTATTATATACAGCATCTTTCTCATGATATATTCTAGCATAATCTAATCTAAAGTCAAAGTGACTGGAAAGAAAAGATGAATAATCATCAAAAAGATTGTCTGCAGAGAAAAAAGCCAATCTCTTGTCTTGTAAAAGAATAGAACATGACGCCACTTCTTCATTGTATAATTGGAAATTTAGTTTGATAGTCTCATCTATAATTTTGCTAGACACTTTTTCATAAGAAACACCGTAATAGTTGAAGAAATATTCTCCATAATAGTCGTCCCCCACATATATCGTGGGTGAGAAATAGGATATATTCTCTAAGAAATATGAGAGATTAAAATCCTCCTGCCTGAGTAGTATTACCCCGTCTATGTGACGGATATTTTTCTTTATAAGGGTTTTCTTGAGTGTATGTGTATAGAACATAGTGGGATTTACTATATCATATTTTGACAGATGCTATTGTCTGCATAAAATGTGACTTTATTCTCTTGAGGAATATATGGAAGATTGACAACAACGAGCGATACTACACAAGTGGCGAGTAGTGAAAGCGATGTCAAAACTTTGACACTGGGCCTAACAACTAGGAGCCTACCCGCACAAAACAGAGAAAAATAATACATCACAACGCCAAAGAAACTAAATGTCCCTATCTCAATAGAACTAAATGGAAGGAGAGATATGTTGTAATTAACATAAATTATCCCCTCAAGAAAG
>CAMYXB010000084.1 GCA_947303145.1 uncultured Clostridia bacterium
TATATCAAAGCCATATCTATTGGTGGGCAGTAAGAGACTCGAACTCCTGACTTCCACTACGTCAAAGTGACACTCTACCAACTGAGTTAACTGCCCGTATCAAGCACAAAAGTATGAAATTCACACTTTTTTCACTTGACGAAGCACATTATACTACATCTAAATTTTATTTGCAAGCGATTTTTCAACATTTCTTTTATTTTTTTGTTTATCACTACAAGTCTAGTCAATAATTATGCTGTAAAAACTTTTTTGAAAAAAAAATTGATAAAAATACTTTCATTTTGTCGAAATATGTGATACAATGAAGGTGCTTTTCCAAAAAGTAAATATTGAAAAGGAGAAAAAATTATGAACAAAACCGATGTTGTAAACGCAATCGCATCAAAAGCAGGTTTTACCCAAAAAGATGCTGATGAAGCTTACAAGGCATTTGTCAGTGCAGTCATCGAAGGATTACAGAATGGCGAAGATGTCACATTGGCTGGGTTCGGCACTTTCAAGGTGAAGGAAAGAGCCGCAAGAAAGGGTATCAATCCTCAGACTAAAGAGACCATAGATATTCCTGCCAGCAAGGTTCCATCTTTCAAGTTCGGCAAGTCTTTCAAAGATGCCCTGAAGTAATTTTTGCTAATAAACTGCTTGGCTGACCCACCATTTGTGGAGTCAGTCTTTTTTTGTCACTTGACAAAATTCGACATATGGGGTATAATCTTGATATATACTTAAAGGAGAATAAATCGTGGGTAAGAAGTATCATGTATCATCCAATGGCGATGGCAAGTGGCAAGTCAAGGCGGAAAACGCCCAGAAAGCGCTCAAGCTTTTCGATACACAGAAGGAAGCCATAGATTATGCTAAGAAAGTGTCCGACAATCAAGATGGCAGTATCGCTATCCATAAGGTAGACGGCAAGATTAGAAAGACTACTTATTGATTTTATCTCCCACCACTCTTTTGGTGGGATTTTTTTTAATCGGCAATTTACTACTTTGTCTTGATAGGTTTATTTTTGTTTATCATTTTATATGATGTAATTATATTTTTTTTGAAATTGCACGATAAAAGTTGTCTTTTGTCTTTTTTTCTTGTAAAATATATGGAGTAATCATACTTAAAAGGATTTTTTATATGGGAATATATGAGGAATTAAGAGAGCGTGGACTTATCGCTCAAGTGACTGATGAGGAGAGAATAAGAGAACTGGTCAACAACGGACAAGCCAAGTTTTATATAGGCTATGACCCTACAGCAGACTCACTTCATGTGGGGCATTTTATGACACTGCTCCTTATGAAGAGACTGCAACTGGCGGGCAATACACCTGTGGTGCTTTTTGGTGGCGGGACGGGATATATAGGCGATCCGTCTGGCAGGACAGATATGCGCAAGATGCTCACGCCAGAGACCATAGAGAGCAATGTAGAGGCATTTAAGAGACAAATAGGCAGGTTTATCGACTTTGACCATGCCGTATGTGTTAATAACAAAGACTGGCTCCTATCCCTTAATTATGTCGATGTCCTAAGGGAAGTCGGTCCTCACTTTAGTGTAAACAACATGCTTCGTGCCGAATGCTATAAACAGCGCATGGAGAGAGGACTCAGTTTTCTCGAATTTAATTATATGATAATGCAAGCCTATGACTTCTATTATCTCTATCAGAATTATGGTTGCAATCTCCAGTTTGGCGGAGATGACCAGTGGTCCAATATGCTGGCTGGGACGGAACTTATCCGTAGGAAACTGGGCAAAGACGCCCATTGTATGACAATAAATCTACTCCTCAATAGTGAGGGGAAGAAAATGGGTAAGACTGCCAATGGAGCAGTGTGGCTAGATGAGAACAAGACCAGTCCGTTCGAGTTCTATCAGTATTGGAGGAATTGCAAGGACGATGAGGTTATACGTTTCCTCAAGATGCTCACCTTCTTGCCACTCGACGAGATAGAGAAAATGTCGCATTGGCAGGGGGAGGAACTCAACACCGCCAAGGATATATTGGCATATGAGCTCACCGCCCTCGTTCATGGCAAGGACAAGGCGCTTGATGCCCAGTCTGCCAGCAAGGCGCTCTTCTCATCAGGCTGTGATGATGAGAATATGCCCACCACACGCCTCGCTGATGCGCAGTTGAATAACGATGTTATAAGCATACTTGACCTACTAGTCGCCACATCTCTCGCCTCTTCCAAGAGCGAAGCCAGACGCCTAGTCGAGCAAGGAGGCATCACCGTCAGTGACGTCAAAGTGACAGATATATCTCATGTCATCTGTCGTGCCGACCTCTCCACCGGCGTAGTCATCAAGAAGGGCAAAAAGACCTTCATGAAAGCCATTATATAGACTGTAGTCGCTCGCTTTTAATATAGTTTTTTCAAAAAAATAGATATTTGCTTGTCAAATGTCTGTTTTTTTTATATAATCATGCTATGGAAGATTTGATTTATGATGAGGGATTGAGGCAGAAAGTAGCGGACAACTTGGTGAAATATCGCAAACTTAATGGGCTTACACAGCTCGAATTGTCCAAAAGACTGCAATATTCCGATAAGAATATCTCCAAGTGGGAGAGAGGGGAGGCTCTGCCCGACCTTATTATTTTGAAGAAATTATCTGAACTCTATAAAATAACGATAGACGATTTTTTCTCAAGTGATGTAAGACAGCCCTCTTTGAGCGATGCAACTGTTGTGTCAAAACATAGGACTATGACGAAAAAGCAGATTCTCATCTGCCTTCTATCCGTAGGTCTTGTGTGGTTAGTTGCCACCATTTCATTCAGCATCTTCCACCTATTCTTTGAAGAGAGTGCATGGCCTATGTGGCAAGTATTTATCATAGCCATTCCCATATCTTTCATAGTGGCTCTTGTCTTTACGAGTCTATGGTGCACCAATCTCATGAATTGTATCATGGTGGGGCTGCTCATTTGGTCAGTGGCATTGTGCTTTGATATATGCGTTCCACTCCCCAATACATTCATTATATACATAGTGGCTATCCCTATTCAACTGCTAGATATTCTGTGGTTTTCTCTTAGGAAACTGAACAAATTGACTAGAGTAAAGAAAAAAGATACAAAGAGTGAATAATTCTTGTCATGCCGTATTCAATAATAGAAGAATTGTCTGCAAAATATGTGGAAAATAGGTCAAAATTTTTCTCCTATGCTTTTTTCTGTGACAGCGAGGAAAAACAAAGAGAAATATTAAAGGGTATCAAAAGTGAGCATATCGGTTGCAGTCATGTATGTTTTGCATCTAATATAAACGAGAGATTTTATTCTAGCGATGATAGGGAGCCGTCAGGCACTGCTGGAGCACAGATAGAGGGGGCTATCAAGCGTAGCGAACTAGTCAATGTGCTAGTAGTGGTGGTGAGATATTTTGGTGGAGTGAAACTTGGCACACAGCACTTATCTGGTGCATATAGATTGTCTAGTGAAATGGTGATAGACAATAACACCACCAAAGTCGAAAAATACTTTGCCTACTCCTCTTGTGCTAGTTATGACACCTTTAGTGAAATCAAGAGAATCGCCACGAAAAATGGCCTCAAAATTTTCGATGAAAAATTTGATGAAAATGTGAAATTTTGCATTTTTTTAAGAGAAAATCAAGAAAACTTGCTTAAAAACAAGTGTTTTTTGCAAAAAATGGATAAATTTTGTTATTTTTAATTTAGGAAATGATTATGATAATAACTAGCATTGAGCCACAGAAAAAGCATAAAGATAGAGTCAACATTTATCTAGATGGTGAGTATTTTTGTGCTATGTCTCTTTTTGCTTCTATGAAATATGGTATCAAGGAGGGTAGGGAAATTGACGAGGAAAAGATGTCATATATTCGCTCGAGAGGAGATGTGGAGGTGGCGATAGATAAGGCTATGAAACATCTCTCAAAATCTCAAAAGACAGAGAAAGAGATGACAGATTTTCTTCTAACTAAAGGATTCGAACAAGATACCATAGACGAGGTTCTGTCTAAACTCAAGGAGTATTCCTACATTGATGATGTCAAGTTCGCCACAGATTATGTGAGAAGTTATGCCACTCGTGAAGGGGAGAAAAAGATATATTTTAGCCTCAGACAAAAAGGAATAGATGAGGATATAATAAATGATGTTTTGACGAATTATGAATTTGATTCTTCTGTCCCTGTGGGATTGCTATCTAAATATATGCAAGGCAGGCCTCGAGAT
>CAMYXB010000085.1 GCA_947303145.1 uncultured Clostridia bacterium
TGGGGCAGGATTTTCGCAAATTTATTTATGGTGATATTTATTTTTGAGATGTTTTTATATACTATTTGTGGAGGAAAATATGAAACTGAGAATTTTGGACATTCTGAAGCAGAAAGGTAAGACAAAATATTGGCTATACATTCAGTTGGGGCTTAGTTATCAAAACTTTAACAACATGGTGAACAACAAGACTAGTGGTATAAAATTCGAAAATCTGCAGAGCCTGTGCGATATTTTGGAATGCACCCCCAATGATTTATTTGATAATTACTATAAATAATTCATAAGTATAATATAAAAAGCACAATATAACTAAAAAAATATAATCAAAACAACAGCCCATCGCCCACAGACAAAGACTTGCAATATATTTTATATGACACTCCACCTAGAACAAGTAGTGTCTTTTTTTTATAAAAAAAATCAACCACCATGGGTTGACTCATTTTGGCGGAGGACACAGGATTCGAACCTGCGGAAGCTTTCACCTCAACGGTTTTCAAGACCGCCGCTTTAAACCACTCAGCCAATCCTCCATATATTGTATGAGCACATTTTGGGCTATGCTAGGAATAATCTAGCTATAGGGTAGTGTGCCTTGCTCTCGACATCACTTGATGTAGTATATATCATGTATTAATTTTTTGCAAGCAAAATTTTTCAATGTATTCTTTAATTTACTTGTTTCGTCAGTACTTATCTCAATGTTATATCGTGAAAGTGATTGCCGCTGGGGCAAAAGCCCCAGTGCACCGCCCACAAATGTGGGTGGTGCAGTAGCCGACAGGCTACTGGCAATCTCTTCTTTGCTCTATATTCTTATCATTCAAAACAACTTACAATTCTATTCCTTCGGTAAGTAAGTAGCCTTGCCGGCTTTCCTCACCGTAATAAAAGCCATTGATTTGCTTGATACATATTTCGTCTCTACCTAGCACAGCCTTGGGGCTGGACTTATCTTGGCTATATATAGTGGAGGCTTTCCCCTCGTGTAAATCGGCATGTGAGAGCATGTCTACTATTTTTATTCTCTTATTTAACTTTAACATGATTTTATTCTCCTAATGGTTTCTCGTCATAGAACAGATATCCTTGGTCGCTTTCCTCACCGAAATAGTATCCCTCGGCATTTTGTATGACTTGCTCATGATGTTTTTCTTTCTTTTTCCTAACTCTTTTCTTTGGTTCTGGAATGGCGATGAGGGAGGAGAGTTCGCTCTCTTTATTTTTTTCTTCTCTCACTAGGCAATCTATTATATCCAATACGCCTTTCCTATATTCTCCGTAGTTTAGGTCTGATGCGAAAGAATAAAGTGGCATTCTGGTATCATACCTCTTCTTGTATCTGGCATAACTATCCAGTGTGACAGAGACTAGGGTATCCACCTTCTCCATCTCATCAATAGAATCATACTCCGCTTTCGTCAGTTCCTTTAGGCGAGGTGCCCCATTGGCTTGGTGACTGAAGCAGTATTTCTGTGGGACAAGTTTATGATACTCAAAAATCAATCCGTTATATTTGCAAAAAGCCCTGTCATATCTAAAGTTGTCCACCATATCCTTGCAATCTCTAAAAAAGCCCTTTAGATTGTTCTTTTTGTCCATAAGCATTTGACTGATGGCATCATTCTGCATGACGAAAAACTTGAACATACTTATCTCGTCCATGAGATATCTGAAATCTTTCACTTCATCAATGCCATTTTGCGAGAAAAAACTATCGTTTATGGCACGATTGACTAATTTTATATTTTCCTTAAATTTATCCTCATCACTATTCTCTTTGACAAGACTTCTAATGGTCTTATAGTTTTGTCTAATAAGCGAGAAAAGGACTTGTCTGTTCTCTTGCATACTCCACCTCTATATATTTATTTTAACACAGTAAATTATAAAGATAAATGTGCAAGTTGCACAAAAAAATAACGGCTTTTGACCGCTATCTTTATATTATTGATTGATTATTCTCACTGGAAGAATGAGGAAGAGGTATTCGTCACTCTCATTAGGGGTGATGACACATGGGCTGGCTGGCTGGTTGAAACTAATCTTGATAACGTCATCGCCAAGTGTTCTCAGTGCCTCGGCAAAGTATCTAGAATTGAAAGCGATAAGAAGGTCGTTGCCCTTGAGTGACACACCTATGTTTTCCTTGATATTGCCTATGTCGGAATTAGATGTCAAAGTCATGAGTTTGTCTTTAATATCTAGTTTGACTAGGTTGTTCTTATCCGTCCTAGACAGCACAGATGTCCTCTCTATTGCCTCTTCAAAGATATTCTTGTCTAGAGTGATGGTGGTGGTGAAATCCTTTGGAATAATCTGGCTGTAATTGATGTATTCCCCATCTATGAGTCTGGTGATTATACTGGTGGAGTCGATGTCAACCATGAGGAAGTTCTTCTTGATGCACACCTTGATATTGTCATCGCTATCGTCAAGGAATTTGACTATCTCTGTGAGAGACTTGCTGGGCACTATGATAGATGTCTGCTTGGTGCAGGATACAAGTGGCTTGTTGACTAATGCCAGTCTATATCCGTCCAGTCCCACTGCGGTTATCCTATCCTCTGCTATCTTGAGGCACACACCCTTTAATACAGGTCTAGTGTCATCGAGCGCTGTGGAGAATATAGATTTGGCGATGAGTGACCTAAAATTTTTCTTACTAATTACGAAGTAGTCCTCTGCATCTAGAATGTCGAGATTGGGAAATTCCATCACATTGTAGCACTGCACGAAACTCTCGCTGTCTGTGTAGCATATCTTCATTCTGCTATTGTCCACGAGTTCGAGTTCTATCCTCTCCTCAGTAAGTTTCCTCAAAAAATCTGAGAAAAACTTGCCAGGAATGACGGCTTCCCCCTCTTCTTTGACTTGTGCCTTTATACTCGCTATAATGGCGAGTTCTAGGTCTGTGCAACTGAGTGTGAGGCTCTCTCCCTTGGCTACCATTTTGATACCCTCCAGCACTGGATTGGTGGTCTTGGTGGAAATGGCCTTGATAACCTGTGCGGTGGCTAAACTTAAATCTAATCCTTCACATACGACTTTCATCTTCTATGCTCCTTAAAATATATACATATATATTAACTTTTTTTTGCTGTTTTGTAAATACTTTTTTTGACAAATCTTTAATCAAAACTATACGCTGTTTTCCTGAAGATAGTCCACCAGCATTTTGCGAGAGACCTCTTCATTCTTCGGCAGTCCTACAGACAAAAGTCCGCTCGCCAGTGATATGGCGAAAAATGCAGGGATAAACATAAATGGTCCTATGACGCACATAAATGATAGCGCTCCTTGAGAAATGTATGTGGAAAGTCGCCTAAGATGCAATGCCTCGTTGCTAATGCCGAGAATCTTGCATCTAGACACCATGCGAGTGTAGAGAAACAGGCTGACAAAGGACTCAAAAAATCCAGATATGCCGATAATCACCGCCACCAGTGGCACATTCCCCACCAGGAACGGAGACAAGCCTATACACGTGCCACATATAATGGGACCTATGATTGCCATAGGGGCTAAGTCGTGCTTTTGGTCCATTCTCCCTGCGACAAAACTGCCCATGCCATAACAGCCGTTATACGCCATCTGCACATATGCCGAGAGGCTATAACTCGTGGCGTTGACTCTGAATATATATAGACTGATTAGTGTCATAGTGAAGTCATAGAAGCACAGCAAAACATACATGACAAAGTAGTTTTTGAGTATTTCACGAGAAATCATGCGATGCTGAATCTGCCTATTCTTATTCTTATTGAGACTAAGTGTGGCATTAGATGTGGACTCAATGTTGAATCCACTGATTTTGTGATACTTGAAATAATATATCAATAGAGGCACAGCACTGATGAGATATAGCACGCAAGATAACACGATGAGTATCCACCTGTTGAGATAATCGAGAAAGAGTCCACCCATAAGCATGGCGAGGAGTGTCCCACCTGTCTCCATGACACGAATGATGCCAAGAGATGATGAGGACTTGCTCCCTGTGTTATAACTGAAAATATAGTCAATGGGTGCTCCGCCCATCACCTCGCTCAAAGAATAAAATATGAGAATGAACACCACCCCCAGCAGCATAACAGACGTGTCTAGCAAGAATATGCTGAGGGAATATATGAGGAAAGGGATTATCCTCAATACTAGGAATAACTGCGGATATTTG
>CAMYXB010000086.1 GCA_947303145.1 uncultured Clostridia bacterium
TTAAGCAACTTTAGCGATGTTAAATTCGATAAAAATAAACTCGCCACAACTCCTAATCAAGTATTGATATTGGATAGTCAAAACAACACCATATATCCAGATTATATACGAAGTAATGTGGATATAAAGAATGTCCCTCAGCAAACTATAGACGCTTTCACCAGTATTGAGGACAAGTCCTTTTACAAGCATGGTGGCATAAACTACAAGAGGATAGCCAAAGCCATGGTAAACAATATATTGAGTGGCAAAATTAGAGAGGGAGCATCGACTATATCTCAACAAGTCATTAAGAACACACATCTAAGTAGCGAAAAAACATTTAATAGAAAACTAAATGAAATAATCCTCACTAAAGAAATGGAAAAAACATTGTCAAAAGATGAGATAATGTCTGCATATCTCAGTGCGATATACTTCGGCGGTGGAGCATTTGGCATCAATAGTGCCTCTCAAAGATTTTATTCTAAAAGTCCCGTCTCTCTCAATCTCAATGAGTCTGCCACTCTGGCTGGCATTATCAAATCTCCCAAACTATACTCTCCCATAAATAACGAAGAAAATTGCATAAAAAGACGAAATGTTGTCCTCAAAGAGATGTTAAAAGACGGCAAAATAACAAGAAATGAATATGATGACACTATAAGTAAAGGACTGGAACTAAATCTCGACAATGACTGCATAAATCAAAACAACTATTATAGAGCGGTGATTGATGAGGCGTGCGACATCCTGCATATTCAAGAGAAAGACCTAGTCATAGGAAAATACAAAATATCTACATATCTCGATCCTTCTCTTCAATCTACCTGCCTTGATGCAATAAAAGATACCTCCTCTATCACAAAATCAAGTGATATAGACAGTGCCGTTTTAATTATGGACAACAAGACTGGTGGCATCAAGGCTTTTTGTGGCAAAAGCCTATACAACTTACTTGAACTAAAGCGTCAACCCGGTTCAATATTCAAGCCAATTATTTCCTATGGTCCTGCTCTAGAGAACAATCTAATATACCCCATGACAAAAATACTGGATGAAAAGACTTCCTTTGACGGCTACACTCCTCATAATTATAAAGACACATATCATGGATACATCAGCGCAAAAGAGGCTCTAGCCAAGTCATACAATATACCTTCTATCAAACTATTGCAAACTGTGGGAATAGATAAGGCCAAAGATTTCGCTAGTAGAATGTCAATAAACTTTAGCCGTCAAGATAATGGGCTTTCTCTAGGGGTGGGAGCAATGACTGATGGCGTGAGCATAAAGACTATCACCAACGCCTATCAAGCCATAGCGAATAATGGACAAATGATAAATGCTAGATTTATCAGTAAAATTGAGTCGTCAAATGGCAAAACTCTCTACAAAAACCTACAAACTAAAAAGGAAGTTATTAAAGACTCCACCGCTTTTCTCCTTAGTGATATGCTAAGAGAGGGTGTGACATCAGGCACAAGCAAGGCTCTTAATATAAAAAACCAATACATCTGTGCCAAAACAGGCACGGTGGCAAGTTTAGTTAATAAAAATGAGAATAGTGATGTGTGGAGCATGAGTTATTCTACAGACAACACTGTATGTTGCTGGCTAGGAGCCACTGGACAAAAACAAATTCCAAATTCTATCACAGGCTATTCTGGTGCTAAAAAGATAGACCAAAAAATCTATGAGAACAGCAATCTAGCACCAAGAAAAAATGAAATTCCTCCTAGTGTGGAGACTTTATACATAAGCGAGATGGAATATGACATCAACAATAGAATAATGCTCTCACCAGTGGGCACTCCAGATAGATATAAAATGAAAGCATATTTTGCAAAGGACAATAAACCTTCCCTTCAATCAAATATGTTCGATGAAATCCCCACCATTACCTTAGAAGCAGAAAAAACGGGCGACAACTCCATTTTACTGCAGTTTGATGCACAAAAGCACCTCAAATATAGGTTGTATCGTATAGAGGAAGATGAGAGTAGAGTCATTCTTGAAATAAATAACAAAAATGAAAAGATAACATTTAATGATACCGACTTAAAGCAAGACACCTTTTACACTTATTATCTTGAAGTGGAATATCTAAATAGTGATATTATATCTAACAAAACAAAGAAAAAAAGCAATAAAATAAAAATGTATCTATCTAGCAACAGATAAATACATTTGGCACAATATTATATATATTTCGAATTAAAAATTGGCATAAACTATAGCAAATCACTATCTTTGTCTACAAATACATCATCGAAATCTTCTTCATAAGCGCAAGTTAAAGCGTCTTTTACTTCTTCTTCAGGCAATTCTTTTTCTTCTTTTTTTATGATGTCAGCATTTTCAACACTTGTTTCTTCCGCCTCATTCTTGCTATCTTCAAGTTCTTCCTCTGGGATAATCTCAGTGCTTCTATAGAGACCTTCGTTATACTCTTTATGCAAGACTTCTATTCTCTCCAAAAGTTCATCATAATCTGGAAGTTCATTTACATCTTGTAGATTAAACCTCTTGAGAAATTCATCTGTAGTCCCATAAAGCAAGGGCTTGCCGATAGCCTCTTTCCTGCCTACTACTTCGATTAGATTAAAACTGAGTAAAATCTGCACAGCATAATCGCTGTTGACCCCTCTTACTTCCTCTATATCTAGTTTAGTCAAAGGTTGCTTATACGCAATTATTGCCAAAGTCTCCAGTGCCGCTTTGGTGAGTTGCTTCTCTCTTATGGGGTTGAGGACGGTGGCTATATCTTCGGCATATTTAGGATTGGAACAGAGTTGGACATTTTTTTTGTATGTAATGACATTTATTCCTCTGTCCTTATATTCTTCCTTTAATTCCTCCACAGCCTTATTTATTTTCTTTACATCTATCTGCAGTTTTTCCGCAATATCTTCTACGCTCACTCCTTGACCTGAGACAAAGAGTATGCCCTCTACGACAGATTTCAATTCTTCCTTAGGCGACAACACTATCTTCTTCCTCCTTGAGTGTAATACATATATCATCAAACAGATTGTTCTGTTTTACCATTATTTCCTGCATTTTTAGTAGTTCAAGCAAAGCGAGAAACAAGTTAATCATCTCACTTTTGGTATAATCTTCCTCAAATAGTTGCGAAAAATTTAGTGTGTGATTTTTCTTGAGGTTATCCCTTATAGACACTATCTTGTCTGCGACAGTAAATCTATCTTTTTCTATTTTCTTAGGGATAATATTCTGCTCTTCCTTCTTTACTCTTGTCAGCATTTTAGCAAAGGCATCAAGTAGCCCATTGAGAGTCAATTCTCCCAAAACATACCTGTAGTCATTCACTTTCTCATCAGGAGCCTTGTAAAACTTGTCCACATCTTCTAAGGGCCTCATGTTCTCACTAGCAGTCTTGAATATATCATATTCCTTTATTCGTCTAAGCAAGTTGGCTTCTGGGTCATCTCCATCTTCCATCTCCAATTCTTGCCTAGGCAAAAGTGAATTGGACTTAATCTCAATAAGAGTGGCTGCAATATCTATGAAATCGCTGGCTTTCTCTAGGTCAAGTTGGTCAAGTTGTGACATATATTCCAAATATTGCTCTGTCAATTCTGAAAGTCGCACCTCAGTTATCTCTAATTTTGTTTCCTTTATCATATGCCACAAAAGTTCTATCGGCCCCTCAAAATTGGACAACTTAAATTCATAACCTGTATCTATAGACTCCAATTGCTGTAGCAAACTTTTATCTTTCTCTACCTTCATATCCTCACCTTAACCTTAAAAGAACAATCCCCAAAATAATTTCACAGGATAGCTAACATAATCAACTAAATACTCGAAGGCATTGGTGAATGAGAATATAAGAGCCACTGCGATAAGAACGAATACTCCATATCTTTGCATGAAAGTGACATATTTATTGTCATATCTCAGTTGTGATGCCAGTGCATTGAATCCGTCCAATGGATATATTGGTAGTAGATTGAACACCATAAGAACCAAATTTACTTGATAAATATAGATGAATAAGTATGAAAATATTAGACCCAAGATGCTCTCTGACGATAAATATGCCCTAAGCACAAGCACGCTCAGTGGATAAAATACAAAGAAAATGATAAAGTTGGATGCAACCCCTGCTATAGACACTAAGAAAGTATCACGTTTGATTTTCTTGAAATTGTAAGGATTGATGGGCACAGGCTTA
>CAMYXB010000087.1 GCA_947303145.1 uncultured Clostridia bacterium
AATCTGGTAGTCAAGACATAATTGATTTGACTGGGGGCGCAATTAAAATAGTGGGCCAAATCATTCCTAGATAAGTTGATATGCGCATTCTCGCCAAGTGTAGACAGTATAAAATCTTCTATATTGTCACTTATTCTATTCACTTCTATCACCTCCTCTGCAAAAAATGTCGAATAATTTACCTAAAATATATATTTTATGTTAATTTTTTCAAACAATCAAAGATAAAAATCTACCTGAAAAATAGTTTGACTTTCTTTGACCTTTGTTATTATAAAACAGCAAAAATCATTTGTCAAACATTTTTTTGAAAAAAATATTTGAAAATTTTAATTTATTTCCAACTCATCTAAAATGGAGATAACTTCGACATCGCCACAGAATAAAATCTCCTGAATGGGCTGAGTGCTAGAAGTGTCTTGAGCCCAATAATGCTCGGCCTTTTTGAGATAATCATTGTATGAAAGACCAAATCGTCCAGTGGCACCATCTCTCACAAAAAGGGCCTCCCCGCTGACCTTGACTTCAACTGCTTGGAAAAATTGGCCATGCCCTTTTTGATAAAAGTTATGGAGAGATTTAAGGCAAAGGTCTCGGCTATCAGTCAAAAACATACACCTAAATCTGCTAGGAAGATGAGGGAAATGAGCCCGCCTCACTTCCTCGAAGGCAAGTTCTCTTATAGCAAAGTCATAACTAGATAAAGTGCTGGCTAAATTTTGAACTATAGGTATAACAAAGTCATTGCTGTCACGGATATTTTCTAGGACATATTGATGCAAAGGCTTGCCTTGATACACGCAGGAAATGTCCTTGCACAATTTTTCTTGACCATTAGGGACGTCTCCAAAATGAAACTTATCGCCAACCTTATAATGTCTGTCAGTCGCAACTTGATACAAAATTAAATCTTGAACTTGCATGTTTATACCTCAAATAATAATTTATCATAAAAATGGTGAACTGTAAAACATAAAACATACAAAAAAAGTTATGCGATATGGGCATAACTTTTTGAAAAAATAATTAAGAATTAGTATCTTGGGTGGGGACATCTGACTTGAGGGTCTCGACCATATGAAAATTGATTTCTGTAGACTTCTTGCCAGCATAGTCGTCCTCGTTTTTGTGCTTCTTGATATATCTGCCCCACTTGATGAAGCCATATGTTGTATTTGTGAGATAGCCGACTTCGAGGATTAAAAGTGCCCAGTTGTGACTGATTATGTAAAGAACTGTTTCGCAAATAATAACTCCATACCAAGCAATCCACTGCTCTCTGTATCTTAGCCACAAGAATAATCCATTGCAAACATTAAAGGCTGCAGCCAATACATCAATATACCACAATTCTGAAAGGCTGAAACCGCTTCCGCTAATAAGCGGATCGAGAATGGTAAACAAAAAGCCAAGTCCAGCAGATACAATGAGAACGGCAATAAATATGAAAAGTTCTTTCAAATATTTATACTTCACGCTCTTGACAACAGCCACATTCTTATTTTCTTTATCTTTTCTTTTGTTCCAAGTAAAGAAACTAATAAATAACATAGGCATCCAGAATAGGAATTCAATAGTAGCAGTGACCCATCTACCTGACAGCAAGCATACGCCTGTAAAAGTTAAATCATAAAACAGGAATGAGACGATAAAAGCCCATTTGGATTGCTTAGAAAGTAGCAACTCGCATGAACATCCGCCCATAAGAGTGATGACAGACAAAATTAGTGCCAAAGTGACATATTGGTCTGCAACACCCTCTATGTCTGGGAATAAGAAAGTAAGTGTAATGCCGATAGCCCAAAGTGACACAAGCCACAATTTCTCATATGTAGTAAAATATTTCCAAAGACGAACGATAAAATTCTCTTTCTTATTATTCGTGTTCTTTTCTTTAATTTTGCCACTCAATTCTTCGTTATTGGTTGTCTCAAATGTAATATCTTCCATAATTTCCTCTTAAAATGTAAAAATTTGCAAAAGTGATTTAAGTATACACATGTGAAATGGCGTTGTCAAGTAGTAATTGACAAGAAATCCTATTTTCTGTAAAATAACAAGGAAACGAGGAGAAAAACACATGAATTATACTAGTCTTGGAATAAGAAATGACATCGTCTCTCTGGCAAATCAATGTGAGGGCGAATTGAGGGACATATTCAAAAAATATGAGGACAATGCTCTTTTATGCAGTGCAAAGGTGCTGGAGGCTTTTCACAATAACTATTTATCTTCCACTCATTTCGTGGAAACAACGGGGTATGGATATAGCAATAGAGGACGAGACAATCTCGAGAAAATCTATGCTGACATATTTCATGCAGAAGATGCTCTAGTTAGGCCTCAAATAATGAGTGGGACACACGCTTTAACTCTTGCATTGTTTGGACTACTGAAGCATGATGACACAATGCTGGCTATAAGTGGACACCCATATGACAGCCTACAAAGCATAATAGGAATAAAGGGCGACAGCGAAAACTCTCTAATAAAACATGGCATAAACTACGAGATGATTGACCTGAAAGATGATGATTTTGACATAGAGGCTATACAAAACAGACTAAAAAGTCATGATGTAAAACTAATAGAAATTCAACGCTCACGTGGATATGCATCAAGAAGCAGCATAACTATAGATAAGATAGAAAATGTCTGTCGAAAGATACGAGAAATAGACAAAGATGTAATAATTATGATAGACAACTGCTATGGAGACTTCATTGAGGACAGGGAGCCTATCGAGGTGGGCTGTGATATTTTGGTGGGGTCTCTTATGAAAAATCTTGGCGGTGGCTCTGTCAAGGCCGGGGGATATGTTGTAGGCAAAAAGGACCTTGTATGGAAAGTGGCAGAAAGGTTCTCTTCTCCATGCATTGGCAAGGACATTGGTGCAGATTTCAATCAACTACAATCTTTTTACAAAGGATTATACAATGCTCCAAGTGTGGTCTGCTCTGCATTAAAGACTGCCACACTCCTCTCTCTTATGCTGGAGAAATTGGGATACGAAGTCTCGCCAAAGTGGAATGAAAAAAGAGCGGACATAGTGCAATCTGTCACATTCCACGATAGAGATAAAATGGTAAAATTTTGCGAGAGTTATCAAAAGGGGACAGCAGTAGATAGTTTCGTCACACCCACAGTG
Organism: uncultured Clostridia bacterium; assembly: GCA_947303145.1. Lineage (GTDB taxonomy): Bacteria > Bacillota > Clostridia > Christensenellales > UBA1242 > UBA7862. The sequence continues at coordinate 3,149 of CAMYXB010000087.1, forward strand.
GCCTCCACTCCCGGCTATCCTCATGATGAGATAATGGCCAGTGGCTCATTCACCACCGGCTCTACATTAGAGTTCAGTTGTGACGGACCTGTCACACCTCCTTACACAGTGTATGCCCAAGGGGCACTCACATACGATTATGGCAAACTTGGCATCATGATAGCCCTGAGCGACTTTATGAAAAAAGAAGGGAGATGACTTAACATAGAGAAAAATTATTGCTTGCAAGCTGATATTTATCTATACAAATTTGGAGGTGTCCTAAAATGCACAACTTACTCTCTATTAAAATAAATAATACAGACAACCTTACGGAATATCCCTTCAAGTCAAAGTTGTATCAAAAGGGATTTCAAGTAGACTTCTCTAATATAACTATATTCGTAGGTGAGAATGGCGTGGGCAAATCTACCCTACTGGAGTCCCTAGCATATTGCATAGGTTTCTCCACCTATGGTGGCAATGCGAATAATGGGATAATGTTCAATGAAATAAATAGAGTGATTGAGCACAATTCAAAGTATACTATCAAAACTCTTGCAGAGGAACTAAATTCCAATCCAAATAAAGTGGCACAAATAGACAATAATGTCCTGTCTAAATATATATCGTTGGCATGGAGAATCAAGACAAAAAAGGGCTTGTTTATGAGAGCGGAGACATTCGCAACACTTATAAATCTGCCGAAATATCAGGCAAATGATTTAAGCCATGGCGAAGGCTTGATTGAGATAGTATCTAACATAAGAGACAATGGAATCTATATACTCGACGAGCCAGAATCTGGACTATCGCCCAGCAAGATAATAGAGCTGATGATAATAATGCTGGAAAAACAAAAAACATTTGATGCACAATTTATCATATCAACACACAGCCCTATCCTGATGTGTATGCCTGAAAGTAAACTACTAGAAATAACGGAAGACGACATACATGAGATTAAGCCAGAGGAAACTATGCATTTTCAACTAACAAGACGGATACTAAATAAAAAGGACGACTTTATAAAAAAAATAATTAAAATTTGAC
>CAMYXB010000088.1 GCA_947303145.1 uncultured Clostridia bacterium
AAAATTGTAAAAATGGGAATTATTATGGAGACTGCATTTCTGTTAGAATAAAATATTTAGTAGTTATCAAATGACATTCGAAAATAATTCATTCTACATACTCTCTATTTCTTCAATAATATTTTCTTTGATGATGTTTAGTTTATCAAAATCCATGTGAGAGACGTAGTATTTTTCAATTTTTTTATGGATTATTCTAGCCTCATTTAACGTGTTTCCCGCTTTTTTGAGAAGTAGAGTAATCAAGTGATTATTCTTAAATGTGTTTGCATCTGTCGCATTGTTGCAGATGTATAGATTGCTAGATGGGATTGCTACTCCGTCGAGCAAGTCATCACCGAGTGGAGATATTATCTTGATATACTGGGCGTTTTTATTATCTAGAGTTTTGCATATCCTATTCATTAGTTCTGTTCCGCCCATTATGCTCTGCATATCCACATTGAGAGTGGTGAGGTGATGGGGGAGCGAGTATAGCCCGCCTTTGTCTACACATCTTAGATAAAGGAGACGAGGGGAGATATGCTTAGAAGATTTTTTTATCTGCAATTTTTTTATTATCTCTAGATACTTTTCTTCTATTATCCTGTTTGACGATTTTCCCTTTTCCATTTCTACAAGTGAGCCAGCAGACTTTAGATAGCCATACATTTGATTGAATTTTTCCGCCTTTTCTTTCACCAACTTTTCTAGCACTTCTTTGTGTTTTTTAATATCTTTGGAAATGCACTCGCAGATGTTTACCAATCTGCTATTCACTTGTGGCAAAGATGCCTCCATCACATGAGGGGCAGTGCCGTCTACTATACATACACTTTTGCCCACTATTCTCACTCCATCTAGACTATCCTTGTCGCTGGAGCAGTGGAAATACTCTACATCATACCCCTTATCCTCGAAGTGCTTTCCAATGCTTTTCATGAGAGTGCTCTTGCCACTGCCTGAAGAACCCTTTAGAACATATGTAAAGTCTCCCATAGTCATACTATCAAAATGATTTCTAAACCCTCCCACCGTATTTGCGGAGGCAAAAAAATGATATTCTTTCATATCTCCTTTATATGCTACACATTTTCTATTTGTGCAATTTCCACTTAATTTGTGGCTTTTTTATCCATTTTTTATAAAAACAATCTCTTGGAATTATTTCCAATATATTGCTGTAATTTACTCTTCAATACTATTCCTAAGAATTAAAATGCATTTTTGCAAACTGTTAATGGTGATTATTTTCATTATTCACAACTACCTATTTCACTGCATATGGTGATAATGACGCAAAAGGAGAAGATGTGAGATACTTTTTAGAATTAGCAGATGACAGGATAAAATACGTGGGGGAAATATTATCCCAGAGGGGCGAGGAAATCTATGATATAGAGGCTCCATCGTCAAGAGAGGGGAGTATAGTCATACTTTCGCCAGCACATAAGTTGTCTATAGATGAGGCAAAAAAATATGGCGGAGCGAAGACTATCTTCGGTGGCAAACAAACAGACGAGGTGGCATCTCTTTTTTCTCGGGGACAATATATTAATGTCCTACTTGACGAAACTTTTGCCATGATAAACAGCTCACTTACAGCGGAGAACTTTCTTGTGCCACTCATCTCTAGCACGAGTTTTTCCCTCTATGATGAGAGGATTTTGATAACTGGCAGTGGGCGACTTGCTCATGCACTTTGGCAATTGATGAATAGGCTAGATATTCCATTTTCTGTCACGATGAGAGATAAAAAGGCATTGTCTAGCGCCAAATCTTTTGTCAAAGAATCATTTTTGCTTAGCGAACTAGAAAATAGAGCAAAAGAATTTTCCGTCATTATCAATACCATTCCAGATAAGATTTTTGAGAATGTAAAGTTTAGTGATAATTGCATACTTTTCGAACTTTCATCTGTTAAAAGCAGGGGAGAAAATATCGGGGTGAAATACATCACTTGTCCTGCTTTGCCGGGGAAATATTCTCCTAAAAGTGCAGGGAAGGCACTGCTGGAGATGGTGGATAGACATATCAAGACTACATAAAGAAAAAAGGAGAAAAATAATGAACATAGGATTATGTATAACAGGGTCATTCTGCACCTTTGACAAAATAACTGGAGAAATACAGAAAATGGTGGACAGCGGACACAGCGTTCTGCCCATAGTTTCTGAAGCAGTTCTTCATACAGATACTAGATTTGGCAATGCGGAGGATTTTGTAGGCAAGATTGAGCAAATAACAGGGGAAAAAGTAATATCCAGCATAGTAGAGGCGGAGCCATTGGGGCCTAGTGGGGCGATAGATGTCCTCTGTGTAGCCCCCTGCACGGGCAACACTTTGGCCAAATTGTCTTGTGGAATAAGTGATGATGCAGTCACCATGTCTTGCAAGGCGCATATGAGGAATTACAAGCCACTTGTAATCGCCATATCCACCAATGACGCTTTGGGGCTAAATATGATGAATATTGCCACTCTTATGAATGAGAAGAATGTGTTTTTCGTGCCATTTGGGCAGGATAATCCCACAGCCAAGCCTAAATCTATGATTGCTGATTATGATAAACTGCTAGATACCATTCTTTTAGCAAAGGAAGGCAAGCAGATTCAGCCAGTGATAAAGGCATAGGAGAAAACCGCAAAATTTAACAAGTTAAATTTTTATCTCGCCCCTTAGGCGAGATTTTTCGCTCACTCGTGAGCGAAAGCGGTTTTCTCCCTCCCCAAAATATATTTGCCATATTCGTCATAATTTGATAAAATATATCTCAGAATAGATATGTAATGGAGGGAGATAATATGAGAAAAGCGTTCAAGAGAATACTCGTATTTCTTCTTCTAGTCACCACCATGCTGCCAGCCACGCTCCTCACCGCCTGTGGACATCAGCATACATTTTCTTCTACATGGAGTTTTGATGACAACTATCATTGGAGAGAGGCTACGTGTGAGCATGATGAGGTAGCGGATAGAGGATTGCATCAGAGTGCCACCAGAGAGGAAATGGAAGGTGATGATATATATGATGTTGTTTACTGCCTTATCTGTGGTAAGGAGATGAGTAGGACCCTGCACGTTCATACATTTGATACAGATAGTTGGAGCAGTGACGAGCATCAGCATTGGCACAGCGCCACTTGCAGACATATTTCGCTTAGGATAGACCTCGCTGACCACATTTTAGAGACCATTTGTTTTACCATTGGCGGAGTAGATTGGGATATAACCAGATGCACCATTTGTGGCTATGAGGTCGCTAGAGTGGAGCATATACATACCTTTAGCGAGGAATGGGCCTATGATGAGAACCAACATTGGCACCCTGCCACCTGCATTCATGCCCACCTTACAGATTCGATTGGGCCTCACCAATTCAATTATGCACTAGTTGAGGAGAATGGAGAGCTCTTCGATGTCTACACTTGCACAGAGTGTCAATTCGTGCTTAGAGTTCCTCATCAGCATACCTTTGAGAGCAAGTTTGCTTATGACGAAGATTATCATTGGCACCCTTGCACCTGTGGTCACGATGATGCTGTGGAGAAGAGGCCCCACATATTCTCCTCACACACATATAGTGATGGAGATGAGATTATCTACGAGGAGTTTTGCCTAGACTGCGGATATGTCAAAACGAAGATGCCGATTTAATCGATTTATTCTACCTGATAACTTGTAATTATACCCCGCAATTCAGTTTTTACAAAAATTGATAAAAAAATCTATAAAAACCCCTTGACAACTGACAATAATGATGTATAATAGGGGTATTATCGCGGGGTGGAGCAGTTGGCAGCTCGCCGGGCTCATAACCCGGAGGTCGTAGGTTCGAGTCCTTCCCCCGCAACCAAGTGAAAAAAGGGCTGGAGGTCGACAATGTTTTATGACTAAAACATTTGTCGGACTGAAAGCCCTTTTTTCACTTCTACCCCATAACTCATATACATTCGCTATGGGGACCCCGAAATTATATCACTTCGTTCATAATTTCTTTTTGTTGTTTGACGGCAGCATTTTTTTTGT
>CAMYXB010000089.1 GCA_947303145.1 uncultured Clostridia bacterium
CTCCTCGTCTTGCTCTGTAGGTGTGCGCCTGACGTCCAAGAGGACATACACACATTTGAGGCGAGGAGATGTAAGGAGATATTTCTCAAGGAAATCTGCCCAATTGCTCTTCTCTTTTTGGCTAACTTTGGCATAGCCATAGCCGGGAAGGTCCACAAGAAGAAAAGAATCATTGATAAGAAAGTAATTGATAAGTTTGGTTTTGCCAGGAGTGGAAGATGTTTTAGCAAGGTGTTTCCTAGATGTAATAAAATTGATAAGTGAACTCTTGCCCACATTACTCCTACCAACGAAAGCCACTTCGTTATAATCACTCTCAAGAAAGTGAGTATCCGCTACACTTTTGACGAAAACTGCTTTGGTTATTTTCACTCTTCCCTCCTCCTTTGTTAAAAAATTATGCAGTGTCCTTATCTACATTCTTCCTGACATACTCTGGCTCTTCGCCCTTCTCTATGAACGGCTCGCCAACTATGATGGAATCTATTGTCTTGTCTGCTGGAGCTGTATACATGATGCGAAGCATACTATCCTCGAGAATGGTTCTGAGGCCTCTGGCTCCTGTCTTGAGGGACATAGCCTTTTTCGCCACCGCCTTGACTGCCTCGTCCTTGAACACTAGTTTGATGCCGTCCATATCGAACATCTTTTTATACTGCTTGGTGATAGAATTCTTGGGCTCCGTCATAATCTGAACCAATGCATCTAGTGACAAGTCGTGCAGTGCCACAGTTATCGGCAGTCTGCCCACAAACTCTGGAATGAGTCCAAATTTGTTGAGGTCATCTGGTCTAATCTGTTTGATAAGATTATAGACAGCCTCGTCTCTATCTCCCATTCTAGGTGTTCCACCAAATCCAAGAGATGAAGTGGAAAGTCTGTTCTCGATAATCTTGTCAATGCCCACGAATGCTCCACCGCAAATGAACAAAATATTGGTGGTGTCGATAGGAATGGTCTCTTGTTGAGGGTGCTTGCGTCCACCTTGTGGAGGGACATTGGCGACAGTGCTCTCAAGAATCTTGAGGAGAGCCTGCTGGACACCCTCACCAGATACATCTCGAGTGATGGACCTGTTCTCGCTCTTTCTGGCTATCTTGTCAATCTCATCAATATATATGATGCCTCGTTGTGCCTTGGCTATATCGTAATCGGCATTTTGAATAAGTTTAAGCAAAATATTCTCCACGTCATCGCCTACATAACCCGCCTCTGTCAGTGTGGTGGCATCGGCACTGGCGAATGGCACCTTGAGAATTTTAGCAAGGGTCTTGGCAAGCAGTGTTTTTCCACAACCTGTGGGGCCGATGAGTAGGACATTGCTCTTATCAAGTTCGATGGGTTGTTTGTCCTTATTATTTTTCTTGATGTCTGCATTGTAATTGATTCTCTTATAGTGATTATACACAGCGACAGACAGCACCATTTTCGCCTCATCTTGACCGACAATGTAGTCGTCAAGCATGGCCTTTATCTCATGAGGCAGAGGCAGGTCTATCTTGCTCTCCACAGGAGATTCCTGCTGGTCTCTCACTATCTCCCTGCATACATCTATACACTCGTCACATATAAAGCTGTCTCCCTCTGGACTAGCGATAAGACGCTTGACCTCTGATTGATTTTTTCCACAAAAAGAACATGTGTATTTATTCTTCATATATTATCTCCTATAAAAATTGGCTAAAAATTGCAAAAAAACTATAAAAATGTGAAAAAATGTGAGAAAACGATTATTTATTAGTTTTTCTGGTGTAGAAGATGTCATCAATAAGACCGTAATCCTTGGCTTCCTCAGCGGACATAAAGTTGTCTCTATCTGTGTCGTCTTGAATAGTCTTGAGGTCCTTTCCGCAAGTCTCGCTGAGAATCTTGTTCATCTTCTCCTTAATCTTGAGGATATGTTCGGCGTGAATCTTGATATCACTGGCCTGACCTTGATAACCACCAAGTGGCTGGTGAATCATAATCTCGCTATTAGGTAGAGCAAATCTCTTGCCCTTGGTGCCACTGGCAAGAAGGAAAGCGCCCATGCTGGCTGCCATGCCTATACAAATGGTCTGCACGTCACATTTGATGAACTGAATGGTGTCATATATTGCCATACCAGCGGTGACACTGCCTCCGGGGCTGTTGATATATAATGAAATATCTTTGTCGGGATTTTTCCCCTCAAGGTAAATAAGTTGTGCGACGACTAGATTGGCTGTATTGTCATCAATTTCTCCAGAAAGGAAGATAATCCTATCCTCAAGCAATCTTGAATAGATGTCATAACTTCTCTCTCCGTTGGCTGTCTGGTCTACGACCATGGGAACAAGTGGCATAATAATTTTCTCCTTAATTTATTCTAACTAAAAACTAAAAAATTAAACAATAATTCTACTTAAACTAATTGTTTTATCAAAAACAATAGTCTCAATCTCTAAAAATTATAGAGAGTTGTTTTCCTTGAGGAAAGTCATGAGTTTGTTGAGCAAAAGTGAATTCTCAAAATAGATATATTGCTCCTCGCCCATGGTCTTTTTAATCTCATCAATAGTTTGCTTCTTATCACTGGTCTCGTTGAATTTGTCTACGACATCTTTCTCTTCCACAGTGATGCCCTCTTTGGTCAAAATCTCCTCTAGAACAAGTCTGGTCTTGACAGTTCTCTTGGCATCATCGTGTCTAGATGCTTTGAGATCCTCTAGGCTGGTCTTGGTGAAATCTAGATATCCCTGAAGACTGAGTCCCTGATAGGACAATCTTCTCTCAAAATCTCTAATATAGTCTTCTACTTGGTCTCTGACCATGGCCTCTGGCACCTCGATAGTGCAGGAGTCCACTATCATATTGATAAGCTTCTCCTCGCTCTTTGACTTGGCCTCCATCTCCTTTCTATCAAGAATCTTCTTCTTGAGGCTTTCTTTGAGTTCGGCAAGAGTGGAAAACTCGCTCACTTCATCTGCGAATGAGTCATCTATTGTAGGGTATTCCTTTTCTTTGACATCTTTAATGGTGACAGCGAATACGGCATTTTTGCCCTTCAAGTCCTCTGCGTGATAGTCATCGGGAAATTTGACATTGACGTCTTTCTTGTCGTCCTTTTTAAGTCCAACAAGCTGCTCTTCAAAGTTGTCTATAAATGAGTGAGAGCCTATCTCTAGGTCATAATCTGTGGCTGTGCCCCCCTCAAATAATGTGCCATCAATACTGCCTGCAAAGTCTATGGTGACTGTGTCGCCCTCTTTGACTGCTCTGTCCACACTCACGAACTTGGCTCTATGTTCTCTCATATGCTCCAGTTCATGTTCAACCTCACTGTCCTCTACCTTGACTTCTTCCTTCTCTACTTTAAGCCCTTTATACTCGCCGAGAGTCACCTCTGGCTTGCAGGTGACTTTGAGCACTAGTTCCAGTCCATTGTCGTCAATCTTGGACACATTAACTTCTGGATAGGACACTGCTTTGATGTCTTTTTCTTTGGACAACACTTCGAAATAATATCTATAGAAACAATCATCTATGGCCTCATCGAAGAAAACTGTGTCGCCATAGTTCTTCTCAATCACTTTCCTAGGGGCATGGCCCTTCCTAAATCCTTGAATATTATATTTTGACTTGGTCTTTTCGTAGGCGTGCTCTAGGGCATCGTCCCACTCTTTCTTCTCTACATTGATAGTCAATTGGACTCTTTTGTCCTCAAGTAGTTCTTTTTTATACTTCATACTTTCTCCTATTGATAAAAAAATTATATAAAAACGACATATGCTCGCATTTTATATCTATGTATTATAACAAATAATTATCTAAAAGACAATCATATTTTGATGTTTTATGACTATAATTGCCGTCTACCATGCCTTGAAAATAGAATAGATGGCCATCAATGCAAAGCCTGCGGATATAAAAATCCATATC
>CAMYXB010000090.1 GCA_947303145.1 uncultured Clostridia bacterium
GTGACATAATTTCGGGGCCCCCTAACGAACGTAAGTGAGGCAAGGGGAAAGGAGAAAATGCGGTCGTGTGGCAGACATGGCGTTTTTTTTAACAAAAAAACGCAGTCTGTTTAGACCGCATTTTCGACTGGAGCAAGTAGCGGGAATCGGACCCGCATCTAATGCTTGGGAAGCACTTGTTTTACCACTAAACTATACCTGCAAAGAGTTATTTCCTTTTGTTAGTATATCACAAATTAGACTTTATCGCAAGCAAAAAATATTTATAGTCAAATAAAATATTTTTTTCGACTTTGCCATCAAGTGATATTCGAATTAAAGTGTAGCGAATAATATATTTAAGTAAAAAAATGCTTTGAAAAAACTTTTTTTTGATTTATAATATTTATTGAAAAAATATCTTTTGAGAGGAAAAATGGATAGTTTTTATTCTTTTGACATAACTGGAGAGCCGAAAAACTATTTCTACAGTGGCAATCACTTCTTCATGCTACTTGTCTCGCTCGTTCTTATCATATTTTTCACTATGCTCTATGAGAGAAAAAGTAGAAGAAGACAGCGAATATTCGTGGGCGTGGTCACCACTCTTCTCTTTTTGCTGGAAATAGCGAGACTTTGCTGGAGATATTATTTCCTCAAAGCAAATTCTATGGAAATAACCTTTATCTCTCTCACTGGTATAGATTTTTTCCAATCATGCCTATACATATCTCTCCCTCTGCTCATACTGGCTGTGGTGTGCATGAAGAAAAAAGACTATACATTTGGCCTCAGTTTCATCTTCGCCATGGGAGCGCTGAGCGGAATTATCTCCCTCATCTATCCTGTGGGAGTGAATGTCTATCATGAATTCTATCACGCATACAACCTAATATACATACTAGAAAGAATAGGGCTCATCACATGCGGATTTATCCTCGCAATATCTAGGAATATATCTGCCACAGAGTTCCTTGACCTGTGGGGCGGACTGCTGTCCATAGCCACATTTGGAGCGTTTGCTGTGGGATTAAACTTTATTCTCGGCTGGGAAAACAACTTATTTTACGTCGCCTCTTGCCCCATATTCGAAGAATTGGGGGTATATCTGCCGTTTCCTTCGCATCTAGTTATGCTGGGGATTTTCCTCTTTTTGTTCCAACTTGTCATGTATCTGCCATTTAGATTGTATGAAAAGTGGCGAAACAAGGCTATTATGGAAGGAAGATACCATGGACATGGTGGAAATTAAACTAAAAATATAATTAAAAGGAAAAAATATTATGAAACTAGGAGTAGTAGGACTGCCTAATGTGGGCAAAAGCACATTGTTCAATGCCATAACCAAGGCGGGCGCGGAGAGTGCCAATTATCCATTCTGCACCATTGAGCCAAATATCGGCATAGTGGACGTGCCAGATGAGAGGCTGGACGCTCTCACTAGGTTGTATAATGCCAAAAAGACCACCCCCGCACAGATAGAATTCGTGGATATAGCTGGCCTCGTGCGTGGTGCCAGTCATGGCGAAGGACTGGGCAACAAATTCCTCAGTCACATACGTGAGGTGGACGCCATAGTGCATGTGGTGAGGTGTTTCGATGACGAGAAAATCACCCACGTGGACGGGAGTGTCAATCCCACTAGAGATATGGAGACCATCAACATGGAACTCATGCTCGCTGACCTAGAGAGCATAGACAAATATATCGAGAAGGAGACCAAACTGGTCAAAGTGGGCAGTGCCACACGTGACCACCTCATACTCCTCAATACCATAAAAAATGTGCTAGAAGAGGGCAAAATGGTGAGAACTCTATCTCTAAGTGATGAGCAAAAAGAGTATGTGTCCTCTCTCTTCCTTTTGACCAGCAAACCTGTAATATATGTGGCGAATATTGCCGAAAGCGACATCTTAAAAGAGCCAGCAGAGATACCATATGTGGCTGAAGTCTTGAAAAAAGCAGATGAAGAAGGGGCTCTCGTGCTCACGCTAAGTTGCAAAATCGAGGAAGAACTCACTGCACTAGATAGCGAGGAGAGGGAGATGTTCAAGGAAGAACTGGGCATCAACAAAAGTGGACTGGAGAAACTCATCGTCACCAGTTATAAGACTCTCGGCCTCATGAGTTATCTCACCGCTGGCGAAAAAGAGGTGCGTGCGTGGACGATTAAAATCGGCACAAAAGCGCCTCAAGCGGCGGGAAAAATCCATAGTGACTTTGAAAAAGGCTTCATAAGAGCGGAAATAGTGAAATATGACGACCTCATTTCCCTCGGCTCTGTAAATGCTGCCAAAGAAAAAGGCCTCATGCAGAGTGTGGGCAAGGACTACGTCATGCAAGACGGCGACGTCGTTCTATTCAAATTCAATGTGTAAATATGTAATAACTATCTCATATATCTGTTGCACCTACTAGATAATCAATAGATACATTATAAAATCTACTTAATATAATTAAGTCATTTATACTTGGCTCTGCCAGCCCTTGCTCCCAACTGGCATAGCCAGTCTCAGACTTATTCAAAATCTTTGCCACCTCTTTCTGTGTCAAAGATTTTTCTTTTCTCAGTTCTCTTAATCTGTTTCGAATAGTTATTTTCATATAAATATTTTAGAATAAACTACTAAATTTTAGTTGACACTACTAATAATTAGTAGTATTCTAATAAAAAAATACAGGGAGAGTTGTCTAAAAATGCAGAAGACTAAAAAAAGATTATTGATGCCACTATTGTGGACACTGGTTATTATTACTGCGGTAGCGAGCAGTGTAGCCATGACACAATCGGCTAAAGTAGCGACACTTAGACTAGAGCAGACATGGACCTATGATGCACCGGAATATGTCAGCATCACCGCTGATGCGAATAATGGAACATTTGGCTCAAGTGACACCTATGAAACTTACATAAGATTTAGCAATATTTTCACTGGCACTAATCTTATCCCAGAGCCCAGCAGAGTGGGATATACTTTCAATAAGTGGAAGTATAAGGTCACCGCTGAGGGCAACACATGGTCGAGTTATAGCAATGTTAGTGACCACATTCCTTTCACTGACCACCTCTATCTTCAGGCTCAATGGAATGCCAATAGTTATTCCATAACATATAGAGACAGGGGAAACACTTCTTTCAGTGGAACTCATGCATCTAACTATCCCATTAGTCATACCTACGGCACTGCTACTACGCTCAAAACTGCCTCAAAGACTGGTTATACTTTTGGTGGTTGGTATACAACAAGTGCTTGCACTGGCACTGCAGTCACTTCACTGGGTGCTACAGCATATACAAATAATATAACACTTTTTGCTAAGTGGAATGCAAATAGTTATAGCATAACATACTATGATGAGGGTGGCTCTGGCTTCACTGGGACACACGCATCAGGCTATCCCACATCACACTCTTATGGCACAGCCACCACACTAAAGAATGCAACTAAAGACGATTATGTTTTCGTTGGTTGGTATACGTCAAGTGATTGCACAGGAGATGCCGTCACCTCTCTAGGCGCCACAGCATATACAAGTGACATTTCCCTCTATGCCAAGTGGGAACAAGATACTAACTCCGCCACACTAAATTGGTCATTATATGCAGGGGCTAGTGCTGGATTGACTAGTGTTTTCCTAGATATTTATCACACGTCCCAAGATAGTAATAATAGTGTTGCTCATGAATATTATACTGAAGAACCTGCAACTGGGAGTCAATCATTTGAGCGTGGGACGACTATTATTATTAAAGGGAGTTATACTTATCCAGATGATAATAACATGGAAAATCTCCTCACTCTAACAGTCAACGGAACTACTATCTCTTGGGAT
>CAMYXB010000091.1 GCA_947303145.1 uncultured Clostridia bacterium
ATCATGGCATTTTTATCCAATACTCTCACGACTACATGATTGATGGACAAAATATCCCTAAATTCTACACTGTTTTTCCCATTACTTTTGACAATATCTGCGACATATTGTCTAAAAATAGGCAATACCTTGTTTATTTCTTCCTTTGCAACCATGCAAGAAGAAATCTCTACTATATCATTTGAATTCTCTCTCTGTAGCCCGATTTGACCATTTTTTACTATAAAAGATACCTTATTCCTATAATTTAACTTATTTTTTCCGCAAAAAAATTCTATCTCCTCATTATATAAGTGAGAAAAATAATCGGCAATAATTTCTCTTTTTATATCTATAGCCTGAGGATATGAAGCATGCATCATGTCACACCCCCCACACCTTGTGGCATATGGACAAATAGGCACTACTCTTGCGCTAGACGATGAGACAACCTCTTTTAATACACATTGGCAGAAGTTCTTCTTCTCCCATTGTATATCAACAATGACTTCTTCCCTCGGGAGAACTCCTTTTGTGCAGTATTTCTTATCCCCCAGATTGCAGATTCCTTCTCCATTTATATTCAACTTATCTATTGTTAATTTCATACACACATTTTATCACAAAAAAAATATTTTTTCCATAAAAAATAGGAAGAAACACTAATTCTCTCCCTATCCATTTTTTATTATACATCATATTTTGCAGAGCACTTCAACAATCAACCTATTTCTTTTTGAATTTGTTCTTCTTTCTTTTCCTTTTTTTGTTCTTTCAATTCTCGCCTTTCTTTCTTAGGCATCAAAAGTCTCTTCTTTCCACTTTTGAATAATTTGGAGACAAAGTTTATTCTGTTTTCCTTACCTGTGAGAAGCCTAAATATATTCTGTCTGTGTGCTATCCACACTAGCAAGAATATGGCGAATAATAGGATACTCAATATGATATTGCTCCCCGGAGCCATGAGCCCCAAGGTGTATGCCTCATATATGGTGAAAATGGAAATCATGAAAAATGATACAAGAGAGGCATAGTCGAAAAGCAATAAGAAAAGGAAACCTCCTACAAAAATAATGACACCAAGGAGTGGATTGGCGACACAATACATTCCATACACTATAGCGGCACCCTTACCCCCTCTAAACTTGTAAAAAACTGGGAAAATATTGCCGATAAGACAGAATAGACCTCCGGTGAATAACCCGATATAACTGGCGGTCGTCCCCGCTCCACCGAATAGATAGTAGCCAAATAATGCAGTGACTATACCCTTGGACATATCTAGCACCAAAGTGAGCAGACCTATACCAAAACCCAAATTACGGAGCATATTCATAGTGCCGGGATTGCCTGAACCTGCACCTTGTATGTCATAATGTTTAATTCTGCTTATAATTCTCGCCCAAAAAATATTGCCAACTAAATAACTAGAGATTATAAGCACTACAAATTTCCACCACTCCACTATATAGTATCTTCCTTTTCACTTCTATTCTTTACTACAATATTGATAGGTGTTCCACTGAAATCCACTGCTTTTCTAATGGTGTTCTCTATATATCTTAGATACGAGAAATGCATCAATTCCTTATCATTGACAAACAGCACAAAACTAGGTGGAGATATACTTGCTTGTGTGGCATAATAAATCTTGAGTCTCTGTCCATTCTTTGATGGGGGCTGTTTGAGAAGTAGTGCAGACTGAAGAATATCATTGAGTTGTCCTGTGGTTATTCTCTTGGCACTATTAGAGAGCACTCTCTCCACTTCTGTCATAAGTTTCGCTAGCCTTTGACCAGTTTTGACTGATATAAATAGTGGCACAAAGTAGTCCATAAACTTGAGGTCCTCTTTGAGTTTGTTAACATATTTGTTTATAGTCTTGTCGTCCTTGTCCTCCACTAAGTCCCATTTATTGAGCAGGATAATACTCGGTTTTTTCTGCTCATGCACGAATCCGGCTATCTTGATATCCTGCTCTGTAATTCCACTCGCTACATCTATCATAACGACTACAATATCCGCTCTTCTTATGGCATCTAGTGTCCTAATGATAGAATATTGCTCAATACTCTGCTTTTCTATAACACTTTTCTTCCTCATGCCAGCGGTGTCAATGAGGGTATATTCCTTGCCGTTGTATCTAAATGGAGTATCTATGGCATCTCTAGTGGTACCAGCAATAGATGTCACCACCAGTCTATCCTCATTGAGCAATTTATTGATAAGACTGCTCTTACCTGCATTGGGCTTGCCAACTATGGCTATCTTAGTGTCCTCTCTCTTATCCAATTCTAGAGACTTGTCTTTTTTGAGACTGACTACTATTTCATCTAAAAGGTCCCCAAGTCCTTTGGCTTGTTCTGCTGAAATTGGAAAAACCCTGTCAAAGCCTAGTTCATAGAAATCGTAGAAATTGTCTGTCTCATTATTGTCTAGTTTGTTCACTACTAGAATGACATCTTTTTGGGCATTCTTCATGAGATATTCGCCCACTTGCCTATCACTGCTGGTTAATCCCTCTTTCCCGTCAACAAAGAAAAGTATGACATTGGCTAAGTCTATGGCAATTCTGGCTTGAGAGAGAATATTCCTATTCATCTCTCCATCATTGTCAAAGTCTAGTCCACCTGTATCAACTAAAGTGAAATACGTCCCACACCATTCCGCATCACCATAGATTCTATCTCTTGTGACACCTGCTATATCATCTACAATGCTTATCCTCTTGCCACATATTCTATTGAAAAAACTGCTCTTGCCTACATTGGGCCTGCCTACTATGGCGACTAATGGTCTCATTATATTCTCCTCAATATATGTGGATTATAGCACACATATGCGAATATATCAATCTAATTTACGAACATTTGCTAGAGCATCTCCTGCCGCATCTCAAACAAAAATTCCCTTTCTTATTCAATCTATATGACACAACGAATATTGAAATAACACCTATAATTAGTCCAATTATCATCAAGATTCGTGTCAATATGCCACCAATAAGTAGATTATATAACACAAGACATATCATATATGCCACTATAAACTGAAGCACACATGAAAAAAGCGTCATTCTTCCACCTATTTCCTTCTTCATCACAGCAATAGTGGATATACATGGGAAATAAAGCAGACTGAAAACCATCATAATAATTGCCGTAGGAAGAGAAAGATTGATTACATATCCACTAGATATTAGGCTAAACCCTAATTCTCTATTAAAGTCACTGCTGGGGGGAATTTTATTGATAATGGCCATAGTTCCCACCACCATTTCCTTGGCCATAATACCTACAAGCAGACTCACCACGATTCCCCAATTTCCAAGACCAATAGGTGCAAAAATGGGAGAGATAAACGTCCCGATTACCTGTAGCATGCTTTGTGCAGAAAGTGAAGTTGGGACATATTCAAATCTAAATGAAAAATTCTGCAATATCCACACAATTACACTAAAGGATAAAAGTATCGTGGACACTTTAATTACAAATGATTTGCAATTGTCATAAATGATATACAGCACTCTCTTTATACTAGGTAGTCTGTATGGTGGAAATTCTAGTATAAACGAAACCTCTCCACTTTTTAGCGAACCCTTTGACAAGATTTTTGATATAATAAGGGCTACAATGACACCTAATAAATATAATGATACTATGATAAATATATTCCCCTTGCCGAAGAATGCCCCGCCTATAACTGCATAAATGGGGAGTTTCGCAGAGCAACTCATAAATGGACTAATCATGGCGGTCTAAATGCGAGTATTAATGTCCTCTAAAGTCCTATATGACATGATGGAC
>CAMYXB010000092.1 GCA_947303145.1 uncultured Clostridia bacterium
CCTACTAGTCATGGCTATGCTGTTGCCTTGGCTGTCGACATAATCTATGCTATATAGACTGCTATCTATATCCTTAAGGTCGTCTGGCAAGTAGGAGAAATCTGTATCTATGGACAAGTCGCCGAATGTCCTCGTGACATCTTCAAGAGTGACATCTACCACCTTTCTTGAAATATATAGCGTCATGCTAGGAGCATAGTCGCCAAAGTCGAAGTTGGTGCAATACCCTCTATCAAAGTGTGCTGTGATGACATATGCCATATTGAGCTCTAGTATATCATCTTCTGATCCGCCAGCGGATAGTATATCTTGAATAGACAGCACTGTCTCCTCTGTCTCGACTGAAGAGATGATGCCATTGGTAAAGTAAACTCTATGATATGTGTAGTAGACATCTCTTAGGTCATTAAATCTGGTCTCTCCGTCAATGATAAGCCTGTCAAAGCGATAATATGTAGGAGAAATGGCGTATTCTATAGTTTGACTGCCAGAAGGGAACTTGAGGGCTTCCTTCTCACTAGTAGTGAGAGCGAGTCTCTCCATAGAGATATTGACAGAGAACACTCGTGTATCCGCTCCGTCAAAGAATGCGCTGTCTGTGGCTGTGAACACGATGTCCTTGCGTATATTAGATGAAATCTCTGTGAGGACCTCTGAGCCCTCCACCCAATCTACAGTGCCGGACACTCTATCCCACTTATACTCAAGTGTGTTGGTGTCTATCTCGTAGATATTTTGATAAAACACGTAGAATGGAATCTCTCCTCCAGAGGAAAGTGTAGCGCCATAACTCTTGACGATATAACTATTGCCACTGGTGTCCTCGATGACGTCATAGTTGTTCCCCAATGTCTTCTTGAGTGTAGCATTGAGTCTAGGAGAAACGATGTTGACTGTGAGATATAATCCGTCTTGAGATAGAAGTTCTCCATAAGAATTGTAGTTGTCATCGAAAGCGGAGTCTCTGTTGTAGATGAGAGGAACTCTATTCTCTCCATAGATGAGAATTTGCGCTGCATTCTTCACCTCAAAGCCTTCTGGTAAGGAGATATTGCCACTATCCAGCACTTTCTGCACACTAAGTGATAGTGCGTATGGAAGTGAGTCTGGCAGGCGATATCCCTCGCTACTCATGAGCATATCTGTCAATGTATCCGCATCATAATCTGCCCTTAGAACTGTCACTATGACTGGGACAATGGCGACATTATAGTTCTGCTTCTTGCCGTAGATATTGCTAGGGAAACCTCCACTTTGAGGGGAAAGATTGCCCTCTGTGGCGAGGTTGGAGTCATAATACATATATAGAGTATAAGGGGAAGATGTGTGAGTGAGATTTGGATAGGAATATTCTGCATTATCTGTTATCCAAGTCCAAGGTGAAGTGGACAGAAGGTCGATGTCGAGTGCTGTGTCATAATCACCATAAGTCACCGTCATAGCCCTGTGGGCGAATGCGTCTGGCTGTAGATCTCCCTTGTATATTCTCACCTCAATCTCTATATCTGTGTAATCTTCGTAGAGGTCGGGATTATTGTTGTATCTAGCCAGCATCTTGCCAAGTGAGACATAATCTTTATCCTTGCCGATATAGTATCCAGCGAAATTCTTGTCTAAGTCAAAGTCATCTTCGAACAGGTTGCCCACAGTGAACTCTGTGACTACTCTGTCTATATATTCGCCATTCTCAAGCACAAGATAACGATTGCCAGAGATAAATTCTGTCTGTCTCACCGCTTGTTTCTGCCAATAATATCCTTCAGGTAGAGAGATGGAACTGAGTCTAATGCCTCTAGCATAGGAGACTGACAGATATGTGTCGTCAAATCTCTGCCATATACTGCTGTCGGTGTATATCCCCTTATTCACAACGAATGAAAGCAGAACATCTGTATCCCTATATTCATCAGTGTCTGGAGCGGGATTAAATTTAGCCGTCACAGTGAATGTCCTAACAGAGTCAATAGGTAGTGACAAGTTGGCAAATCTAAGCGATGGCAGTATCTCTAATGTATCCTTGTCCACTATCTTAAGGTCGGATAGTGTGAGTTCTCTGCCATATCTTATGACGTCGCTTGCTCCTATGGCATCTTTAGGGAGAATGAGGTATCTAGACAAGACTTCTTCTATTTGTTCAGTTGTCGGATCCTTAGCCACAATGCTGAATGTCACATAAGCCGAGCCACTATAGTTGCCAGTGAATGTTATCCTCACCACTGCACGAGATGTGAGCTCTATGTTGCTGGAATAGGACAATGTGTAATCACTGCTGGTGAGTCTGTTGACAAATCCATTTTCATTGGTATAAGTGATAGGGTCATCAGTCTCATCAAAGACTGGGCAAATCTCTTCACCTGTATAGACTATCTCACCAATTTCTGGAAGATAGAAGGACTCTCTATCATATCTTCTCGGCTCGATGACATAATTTATCTCAAGATTTTCTGCTATGAAGTTGCCACCTGCGGAGAATGTGACTGAGACTTGTCCTCTATTGACAGTGTCTTGTGAGTATGTGGCATCTTCATTGTAGACTATGAAACTGCCCTGTCCGCCTCTAACATTTATGACAAAGTATTCAAAGTCGAACTCTCCACCTAGGACAATCTCTTCTCCAGTGTAGAATTTGACACTGCTCTCAGCAAGCGAGATGTCCGCATTGTTTATGGCTAGAGGGACGATGAGGAAGAGGTCAAGACTGACAGAGCCAGTATAGTTGCCTATTCCCTGAATAATCACTCTCGCCTTCTCGCCTGTGACATCAGTGTTGTTCTCATAGCCCAAGATGATGTAGTCTATCTTTTCTTTAAGTGGCAATGTGCCCATTTTGATAGAAATATTCTCATTGTCTCTCAGTTCCTTGCCAAAGTCGTAAGTCTTCTCACCAAGGTCAACGGCTGAGAATTCTTCTCTATTTAGCGTGCGAGGGTCAATGATGTATGTGATGTATCTCATGCCAGTAAAGTTGCCCTTGCCGGTGACTATCACTGTCACCTCGCCAGCATTGATATGAGAATTGTTCTCTACAACAAAGTCCACACCTTCCACTAAGGCTAAATCTCCCAAAGTGAATGCACCTGTGAAGTCCTTGACTATCTCACTAGATGTGTATGTCTCATGTGAGAGGAGACTATCTCCCACGACTATAGCCTTGTCGGCAATATGGAGAGGGAGAATGTCGAACTCCACTATCACTTCGCTGTCATCAAAGTAGCCATGGAATTTCAAACTAAATGCACCACGACCGACATTAGTATTATCTGTATAGGTGATGCCGTCTGCAAGATAATCGGACATAACTACTTGATAGAAGTCTGGGTTGATGACCACTTCATCATGAACTGTAGTGGCTACAAGCACAATTTTGCCTGCAAGTTCCTCATCAGTGATGACTATTTTTTGTCCTGTATAGAACTTGGCATCTAGTTGATAGACGAGGTTGCCCTTATTCACATCATCTTGAGTGATTGCCACTCTGCCTATAGCGAACGGCACTGTGATACTTCCCGCATAATTGCCCATAAATGATATGGTGACATATGGTAATTCTTCGTCAAGTTTGCCAGTTGTCCAATAATCTGAAGAGGAAATGTATGTGTGGCTTTCGTCTATATTGTTGCCAAAGGACAATGTATATGACTCGTCCTTTACAAGATACATAGAGTTGTATGTGATATTAGGAGAAGGAGTGATGGCAGTGTCTATCCACCTGAATATATCTATATCTTCTCCATACCTATCCTTACCTCTCTTGTCTGCCTGCATATCAAGAGTGAACAATT
>CAMYXB010000093.1 GCA_947303145.1 uncultured Clostridia bacterium
TCCTGTCATGGAGAGAGATGAGGAGGCATATGTCCTTCGTCCTATGAATTGCCCTCACCATATGATGATTTACAAGAACTTTATGCATTCTTACAAAGATTTGCCCATTAGAATGGCGGAGATTGCCAATGATTTTAGATTTGAAGGCAGTGGCTCGTTATGTGGAATAGAGAGGGTGAGGTGTTTTACGCAAAATGACTCTCACATTTTCTGCCGTCCCGACCAAATAAAAGACGAAGTCAATGGGGTTATTAAACTGATATTATATGTATACAAAGATTTTGGCTTTGAAGACTATGAATTCCGCCTTTCTTTAAGAGATAAGTCTAACACAGAGAAATACTTCGGTAATGACGAACTATGGGAGAAGAGCGAGAGCGCACTAAGGGAGATACTCCTTGAAAGTGGTGCAAAGTTCTATGAGGCAGAGGGTGAGGCCGCTTTCTATGGGCCTAAAATAGATGTCCAAGTAAAAAGTGTCTTAGGTCACGATGTCACTCTTTCCACAGTGCAATTAGATTATCAATTGCCAGAGAGATTTGAACTAGAATATACTGACGAGAACAATCAAAGAGTGAGACCGGTGGTTATCCACAGAGCCATACTTGGCTCTCTTGATAGATTTGTCGCGTTCTTATTGGAAGAAACTGCGGGGAATTTCCCTCTTTGGCTCTCTCCAGTGCAAATTAAGGTGATGAATATCAATGATGCTTGCCTGCCATACTCTATAGAAGTGGTGGATATTCTAAAAAAACATGGATTTAGAGCAGAATTAGACGATAGAAATGAGAAAATAGGCAAAAAGATTCGTGAGTCTCAACTTCAAAAAGTCAACTATATGCTCATAATAGGAGAGAGAGAAGTAGCAGATAGAACAGTGGGCATAAGGAGTAGGTCAAAGGGCGATCTCGGGGCACAAAGTCTAGATAGTTTCATCTCCAGCATAACTCAAGAGAGAGATGACAGATTGAGATAAAATCTAAAAATTTGCTTATTATTTTGCTTGACAAAGTGAATATATTATGATAAGATGACATTGTTTCAAAGAGGAAGTTCCACTTCTCACCGTTTGGCATTTAGCCTAAACTGGTTCAAAGACAATTTAGATTATTGTTAGAGGTGGGCTTTATGCTCACCTTTTTGATTTGAATAAGAGACATATCTTTTTCTTTAATGGAGGAATAAAAAATTAAAAATCAACAACTTATCAATGAAGAAATCCGCTTCCCACAAGTGAGACTAGTGGGGAAAGATGGAGAGATGCTAGGCATTATGTCCAGCAAGGAGGCTCTATCTATAGCCGAGGAGCAATCGCTCGACCTTGTCCTCATCTCGCCCAATGCTGACGTGCCTGTCTGCAAAGTCATGGACTATGGCAAATTCAAGTTCGAACAAGCCAAACGCCTTAAAGAGCAGAAGAAGGCTCAAAAAGTGGTGGAGATTAAAGAGGTTCAACTGTCTATGACCATAGACAAGCACGATGTCGAGGTGAAGGCGAAGAATGCCATCAAGTTCCTCACCGCAGGGGACAAAGTCAAGGTGAGTATTCGTATGCGTGGTAGGCAGATGGCTAGACCAGAGATGGGCATAGAGGTGATGAACAATTTTTACACTATAGTCGAGAATATCTCCGTCATTGAGAAACAACCAGAGATTATGGGTAGGAACATTTTTATGATTTTAAGCCCTATTAAAGAAAAGAAATAATAAATATAAGGAGTTTTTTTATCATGCCAAAAATGAAATCAAACAGCGCCGCAAAAAAGAGATTTAGCGTCAAAAAGTCAGGTGTAATCAAGAGACAACAGCAGGGAAGGAGACATATCCTGTCCAAGAAGAAGACCTCTGTCAAGAGAAGTCTTAGGAAGTCTGCCTATGTCAGCAAAGCACAAAGCAAAACTATAAAGCAAATGGTTCAGGCCTAAAAGGAGAGTAGAATATCATGAGAATTAAGAGAGCAGTTAACAAGAGAAAACATAAGAAAGCAATTTTGAAGCAGACCAAAGGCTTCTGGGGCACAAGGAGCAAACTTGTCAGAGTGGCCAATCAAGCCATGATGAGAGCACAGAGATATGCCTATATCGGCAGAAAACTGAGAAAAAGAGATATGCGCAAACTCTGGATAGCTAGAATCAACGCCGCTTGCAGAATAAATGGACTAAGTTATAGCAGGTTTATAAACGGACTCAAAGTCAAGAACATTTCACTCAATCGTAAAGTGTTGTCCGATATGGCAGTCAATGATAAGGCTGGGTTTGCTAAATTAGTAGAAGAAGTCAAGGCATAAATTGAGAGCATATAACGATATTATATCATCTAATCACAATCAAATAGTCAAGACGACTATTGAAATAAGGGATAATCCTCAAGGAAAATTGTTCCTTGAGGGTGCCAAACTTATCGTTGAAGCCATCAAAAGTGGACATAAGATAGAATATTCTCTTATCCAGAAGGATTACGAAGAAGAGTTGCTTTCCGCTTATCCAGAGATTGCTCACTATGACTACTATTTAGTGACAAGACAGGTCTTGGAAAAAGTGTCATCAACTATTTCTCCACAAGGCATTGTATCTATAGTGGAATATAACAAGATAAATAATGCCATTGACGGCAGATTTATCGTGCTGGACAATATTCAAGACCCAGGCAATCTAGGAAGTATCATAAGATCGGCCTCTGGCACGAAATTTAAGGATATTTGCCTAATAAATGGCGCTAATCCCTTTAGCCAAAAGGTAATAAGAAGCACAATGGGCAGAATATTCGATGTCAATATCCACAGATTTTCATCTAGTGATGATTTCATTTCTTTCGCTAGAGAAAATAATCTTTCATATTATTCATGCAGTATGAGTGGAGATAATCTATATTCTATGGATATTTTTCCTCAAAGTGCCGGTGTGGTTGTCGGTAATGAGGGGCAGGGCATAAGCAGGGAAATAATTAACAATTCTTGCGGAGTGCTGTCTATCCCTATGCGAAATGACCTTGAGTCACTCAATGCTTCCGTCAGTCTTGGCATAGTGATATATTACTTGGATAATATCAAATAGTCAAAATTTTGTTTGTCTTTGAACGAAATATTATGTATAATATAATAATCACAAAAGGAGATTTTATATGATTTCTGCAGGAGATTTTAGAAAAGGTGTCACATTCGAATTCGAAGGGAATGTCTACACTATAGTTGACTTTTTACACGTCAAGCCGGGCAAGGGCTCTGCTTTCGTTAGGACCAAGATGAAGAATGTGGTGACAGGTCAAGTCCTTGAAAGAACTTTCAACCCCACCGAGCGTGTGGAAGAGGCTAAGATTGAGAGAAAGGAGATGCAATATCTCTACAATGAAGACGGCATCTACTATTTTATGGATATGGAGACATATGACCAGATTCCTCTCAACTATGAGCAAGTGCAAGAAGCCATGAAATATGTCATAGAGAATATGACCGTTTCCATTCAGTTCTATAAAGGCAAGGCTTTCTCTGTGCTCCCACCTATGTTCGTGGAACTCAACATCGTGGAATGTGAGCCGGGAATACAGGGAGATACATCAAAGGCTGGAACAAAGCCTGCTACACTTGAGACTGGTCTAGTCATTCAAGTCCCACTTTTCGTCAACAATGGTGAGAGGATAAGGATAGAC
>CAMYXB010000094.1 GCA_947303145.1 uncultured Clostridia bacterium
CGCCCTCACAGCAAAAACAAACATATTTCTCACCATAGATTTCATCAAATAACTTGTGAAGAATATTCATATATTTATCCTTAAAAAGTAAAATTAGGAATATAATTGTTCCATTTGGCTCATCTTGACTTTGATAAGTTCTGCCAGCATACTAAAGCGCCCTGCTGTATAGTCATTGTAAATCATTCGAGCAATATTTTTCTTGGGGCCGACTAAAACCACTAGTTTCTTCGCTCTCGTGACTGCAGTATACAAAAGATTGCGAGTGACAATCTGCGGTGAACCAGCCACAACAGGAATGACCACCGCATCAAACTCACTTCCCTGACTCTTGTGTATAGTCATGGAATAACAACTATACAATTCGTGCGCATCTATGCGGGAATAGACACATTCTCTATCGTCATCGAAGAGGACTGTGGTCTCGCCTGTCTGAGTATCTATGTGCGTTATCCTCCCTATATCTCCATTAAACACTCCTTGCCCATGTTCATCGAACTTTTCCTGACTTTTGCGCCACTCAAGGTCATAATTGTTGACCACCTGCATCACTTTATCCCCTTCCCTCAGCGTCCTTGTGTCAAACTCTATCTCTGTTTTATTAAGCTTTGGAGGATTGATAATGGCTTGAAGTCGCTTATTGAGATTATCCACACCACAAAGCCCAGATTTCATAGGACAAAGCACTTGAATATCTGTCGGCTCACAAGAAAGAAACTTGGGCAAACGCATTGTCACTAAATTAACCACACAATCTGCCATATCCGCTAATTCTGGCTTATTTTCATAAAAAAAGTCGCTGCTATGATTGGACAAATCGGGCATTTTGCCATCATTTATAGCATGAGCATTGAGGACAATGAGGCTGTTATTATCTTGTCTATATATATGAGTTAGTTTCACACAAGGTATGTGTCCACAACTAATCAAGTCGTGCAGAACATTACCTGCCCCTACACTGGGAAGCTGGTCCTTATCTCCCACTAAAATAAGTTTGCAAGTGCTGGGAAGTGCCCTTAAAAGTGAATAAAATAGCGACACGTCAACCATAGACATCTCGTCCACTATCACCACATCAGCCATGAGTTTGTTCTTCTCGTTATAATTAAATCTCACACCGCCCTCACCCTTGAATGATACCTCAAGTGCTCTGTGAATGGTGCTGGCCTTATAAGAACACGCCTCACTGAGCCTCTTGCTCGCTCTGCCAGTGGGAGCCAAGAGAAATATTTTGCGAGTTATATTCCTAAAAGCCTGAAGAATGCACCGAACTATAGTAGTCTTGCCCGTTCCGGGTCCACCAGTGATGATGGTCACTTGGTTCTTTAATGCTTGTCTTATGGCATCTTTTTGCGTCTCATGCAGTGAAATAGAGTTTATCCTTTGATACTCTTCTATCTCCCTATCCACGTCTAAAGACCCCTCCACATTAGACATCATAGACATGGCTAGTTTGCTGGCAATACCACTCTCCATGATATAAAAAAGTGTGGTGCAGACACACGCCTCACCTTTTGATGTGAAACATTTCACGCTGTTTTCTATCTGCAATCTCTCTATCTCATTGTCAAACAAAGCATTCGCTATTTCATCATCTAGCGAAAGAAGGTCCCTTACTTGTAGATACAATGATTCTCGTGGTAAGAAAGTATGCCCACATTTTTCGCTATTGTCAGAGAGGACGTGCAAGATAGCCGCCCTCATTCTAAATGGTGAGTCAGGCTCTATGCCCATTTTTACAGCAATTTTATCTGCCGAAAGAAATCCTATTCCGTCTATATCTTCCACCATTTGATAAGGATTGGCGGAAACTGTATCCACAGTCTTGTCCTTATACACATTGTATATCTTCACAGCCAAGTTGCTGGTAATGTCATATTGTTGCAAAAATATCACAGCATTCTGCATACGCTTGATGTCTGCGAAATATTCCCCTATTTCTATCGCCTTGCGATGAGATATCCCCCTCACTTCGCTCAATTTTTCAGGAGCATATTCCATTATACTGAGTGTATCTTCACCGAATTTGTCCACTATAGCATGAGCAGTCACTGGCCCTACTCCACGAATAAGTCCGCTGGACAAATATTTGAAAATGGCATCTTTAGTCCTAGGCTCTACTACATCTATTGAGTCAAAAGAAAACTGGTCACCGAACTTGGCATTGGTGACATATTCTCCTGTGAGAGACACATTCTCTCCCACATTAACAGACACCGCCTTGCCCACACAAGTGATAAGCTCACCTTTGCTTTCCACATTCATTACGGTGTAGCCAGTATCCATATTTCTAAATATTATATCTTCTACATTGCCTTCAATTCTCATTGTAATATTTTACATTTTTTTGCATATTATTGCAAGTGAAAAATCAGCTGTTATACTCATTACGCTTTTATTGGTGACATAGTTCATTGCACTTCATATATGCAATGTAAATAAAAAATGCCATAGCGAATGACTATGACATAAATTGAATAAGACTGAATTAGCGAAGTTCTTTAATCTTGGTTGCCTTGCCAGTGAGAGATCTGAGATAGAACAACTTGGCTCTACGCACTTTGCCGTGCTTGAGGACCTCTATCTTATCTATCTTAGGACTATGAAGTGGGAAAGTTCTCTCCACTCCTGTGCCGAAAGAGATACGGCGAACTGTGAATGTCTCCCTAACAGAACCGCCTCTTCTAGCAATCACTGTGCCCTCGTATGCTTGGACACGCTCCTTGCCACCCTCGATAATCTTATAAAAAACCTTGACAGTGTCACCAATATTGAAGTCTGGGACATTGTCTTTAAGGCTCTCTTTCTCTATAATATCAATTAGGTTCATTTTTGCCTCCTCATGAAATTTGCTATTTATACTAACACATAAATTATAATTTTGCAAGTGTTTTTCGCAAATTTATAATAATTCTTTTTGTAAGGAATATTTTATGTGTTTCGGCTTTTTTTATAAATTTTATATAATTTTAATGTCTTTTGATAAAAAACATAATTTTTTGTGTTTTTTCAATTATTTTATTAAATTTTAGAAAATATTTTCAATATGATTTATTTCAACATCTTGATAATCTGTAGATACTATCGCTACACAATCGAATCTAACAGGGGTATTATCTAGAAGTCTATGTTTCTTTAGATAATGCATGGCGGAAAGCCTGATGTGTCTTATCTTATATGGTGTAATGGCCTCTTGTGGCAAGCCGAATCTAAGACTGCTACGCTTCTTCACCTCAACAAACACATATGTATCACCTTGTTTTGCGACAATATCTATCTCACCCATGGGACAGAAATAATTGGTCTGCAATATGACATATCCTTTTCCTTGCAGATAATCTACAGCTAAACTTTCTCCAATAGAGCCATCTATTCTATTGTATTTCATCTGTCACCTCTATACAAAGTGTCCTATGAAAGTCTCTCTGTGAATGGGACATTTGCCATATTTTCTGAGGCACTCGATGTGTTCCTTTGTGCCATACCCCTTATGTTTTTCAAAGTGATACTCGGGATACTTGCTTGATAGACTGCACATAAGCCTATCTCTATACACTTTAGCGAGAATAGATGCAGATGCAATATTATAACTGAGACTATCTCCCTTGATAATATTTTCCTGTTTAATATCTGTATCTACCT
>CAMYXB010000095.1 GCA_947303145.1 uncultured Clostridia bacterium
CATTATTCGACTATGTCAGTGAGACTGTGCTTTACCTCAATAGTATTATGAATATTTCTGTGACACTTATCTCCAGCATTTTCAACTTCATTATTGGACTAATTCTAGCCATACTTATGCTCAAGGATAAGGAAAGAGTGGCCAGATTCACCAAGAGATATGTCTATTCTCATTTTAAGAAAGAGACCGCTGACGAGATGGTTGTGCTCACTCGCAATTCCAGCAAAATTCTGTTCGACTATATTATTTGCAAACTCATAGAATTTGCGATACTATTCATTACTATGGGCATCACATACAGCCTACTCGGACTCAAGTTTACTTGGGAACTTGCTCTTATTATTGGCATTTTCAACTTTATACCATACTTTGGTGTTTACATCGGTGGTGGAGTCAGTGCCGTCATTACATTGATATTCAACTCTATGAATTCCGCCTTGTATCTCGTGCTTGCCACAGTCATACTCACCACCATTCTTGGCAATACGCTCATTCCTTTCATCACTGGCAATAAACTCAAGGTCAGTGCTCTAGTCGTCATATGCTCCATCATTATTGGCGGAGCCATGTTCGGCATTATTGGAATGTTCCTTGCTCCTCCTATCGCCGCCATACTTTCTCTCATAATTACTAGCAATATTGAACTTAAAGAAAATAAAATGCAATATGCCATGGAAGTAGGTGCCATCACTCCTCCTACTGAGGTTGTTGTCACGCAGGGAAACGATATGCCACTTGAGCCTATATATAGGAGAAAAAAGGTCAAAACAGAGCAGATGGCCATCGAGAGTGAAGGACTGGAATTAGACAAACAAAAAGAAGAAAAAGCGAAAAATAACACGAAAAATTCAAAAAAAATTGCAAAAAATGAAGAAAAAACTGATAAAAAATAGATTTTTTCTATAAAATGGAGTAAATTATGGACACTTTATATAGCGCTACAAAACCGACCAATAAGTTAACCCTAGGCAATTACATTGGAGCCATCAAGTCATGGCTAGATATGCAAAACAATTATGACTGCATTTTTGCTGTGGCAGACCTGCATTCACTCACTGTGAATATAGATAGAAACGAACTAAAGGAGAATACCTACAAGCAGTTCGCCACATTCCTTGCCTGTGGATTAGATCCAGACAAGAGCATAATTTATTGCCAGTCGCACGTGCGTGAGCATGCCGAGCTTGCTTGGATTATGAATTGCAATACCTACTTTGGTGAGGCGAGCAGAATGACACAATTTAAGGACAAAAAGCAGAAGAATGTCAATGTTTCTGTCGGTCTTTTCGCTTATCCTATGCTTATGAGTGCGGATATTTTACTTTTCAATACATCGGTTGTCCCAGTGGGCATTGACCAAAAACAGCACGTGGAGATTTGCAGAGATATCGCCGAAAGATTTAACAGTAAATATGGCGAAACATTCACCATTCCCGCACCCTTTATTCCATCTACTGGCTACAAGATTATGGGCTTGCAGGACCCCACCAAAAAGATGTCCAAAAGCGATGACAACGAGAATGATGTCATTTACATTGAAGACGATGACAATACCATTAGACGAAAATTCAAAAGAGCCGTCACAGATAGTCTAAATAGAATAAAATATTGTGATGAACAAAAGGGCGTGAGCAATCTTCTCACCATTTATGCCAGCATGAAGAATATACCTATAGATGAAGCAGAAAGATTTTTCGAAGGGAAGGGCTATGGAGAACTCAAATCTCTCACTGCACAAAGTGTGATAGACGTCCTCTCTCCAATTAGAAATAAAATAAATGAACTTATGGCGAACAAACCTTATCTTGAAGAGATGATGAGATGTGGTGCTGAGAGGGCCTCCCGCATCGCCTCCAAAACTCTAAGCAAGGTATACAGAAGAGTGGGACTAGTGCAAGTCTAGACTAGAGATAATATGTTATTCGAAGAATTGTTGCCACAACAACAATTGTTGTTTCCCTGCCTACCATTCAGCGCAAGTAGTAGCAATAGCAGGAAGTTGGTGTTGTTATTGAGGTCAGAACCTGTTGCCTGTGTGAATATTGAGATGAGCAATATTAGAAGTATGTAATTTGTGTCCATTTTTCTCCTTTTTTACAAAAAACGATTTTTTTTGTCATTTTTACCTATTTTTCACAAATTTTTTGTTATAAAATATATGTATGAATGAAGAATTTATGTCAATAGATACTTCTGCTTTAGAAAGTCTAAAATATTATATGCCAGAAGAAGATACATTGCGACAACTTAGAGATATTTTTTTTCTTTTCGCCGATGTCACTCGTCTCAAGATTTTGTCTGCACTTTCCATTACCGAAATGTGTGTCAGTGATTTATCTAGCGTGCTTTGCATCAATCAAACTACCATTAGTCATCAGTTAAAATTTCTCAAAGGAGAGGGGCTTGTCTCAGACAAAAGAGTGGGTAAGAGCATTATTTACAGCCTCTCTTCGCCCCTCTCTTGCAGTCTGCTCGGCACTGTGGTAGATTACGTGTGTTAATTTTTTCTTTGATATTTTACAACAATGTGATATTCTATCTATATGGATCAGATTAAGAATAAACTCAAAAAGTTGCCCTTAACTCCCGGCGTGTATATCATGAAGGACAGGTTTGGCAATATCATATATATTGGCAAAGCCAAAAAACTGAAGAATCGTGTCAGTCAATATTTTATGAACAAGAACCATGCGGAAAAGGTGAAGAGCATGGTATCTCAAGTGGCGGACTTTGACTACATTCTCACCAATACCGAACTAGATGCTCTTATGTTGGAGTGCAACCTCATCAAAAAACATCAGCCATTTTATAATATCTTGCTCAAAGATGGCAAGGCCTACCCTTATATTAAAGTTAATCTAAAGGATTCATTCCCCTATCTTGAGGTGGTAAGGAAGGTAAAAAAAGACGGCGCAAAATATTTTGGCCCATATGTAGGTGTCAATCCCAGCGAAATTATCTCTGCATTAAGTTATGCCTATCCCATTCGCACTTGCGACAAAAAAATCAAGGAAAACAAGGTGCAAAAGCCCTGCCTCAACTATGATTTAGGGCTTTGCTCTGCTCCTTGCATGGGGAAAATATCTAAAGAGGAATATCACGCATTTCTCCCAAAAGTCTACGACTATCTCAACGGCAAAGATTCAGTGGTGTATGACATTATTTCTCAAAAAATGGAGCAGGCAGTCAGTGTGGAGAATTTCGAACTGGCTATCAAATTGAGAGATATGAGGTCTATGCTCAATAAAGTGAGACAGCGCTCTGTCACCGCACTTACCAGCACAGAGGATATAGACGTGTTCGGCATGGAGAGGACGGACTATTTTATAGTTTTTTCCACTCTAATCATTCGCCAAGGCAAGATGATGGGTGCCAAATGCTATAGTTTTGACAATTCATACATTGATGACGAGCAGATGCTTATCTCATTT
Organism: uncultured Clostridia bacterium; assembly: GCA_947303145.1. Taxonomy (GTDB): domain Bacteria; phylum Bacillota; class Clostridia; order Christensenellales; family UBA1242; genus UBA7862. Next base: position 3,432 of record CAMYXB010000095.1, read on the forward strand.
TTGACACAATATTATTCGCAAAATCTC
>CAMYXB010000096.1 GCA_947303145.1 uncultured Clostridia bacterium
CATATTTTCAACAAGCAATTTTCCTTCGTTTATTAGTATTATTTGCAGGTAGTCCTCACCCACCGCTATCTTCATATTTTCTGCACTAGGTGGAGTAGAGGCACCCTTTTGCATCACGCTGATATTTCCATTGGTTTCCACTATAGCATATGCTACATCACCCAAATTAAAGCACCCACTCATTCTCAATCCTTCGGTGAGGTCATTGATTGTCATATTTAGACTTTTGAGGGCTTTGTAGTCTATTCCGTCTTGATTTATCACTACCACTGGCTTGCCATTGAATATTTTTCTAAAGCGTATACTCTTTCTATTGATTATCGTAAATATATGATGCAAAACCACTAAAGTCAATAATGGGACCACGCCATAAATAATGGGAATGGATACGTCGGACATAGGGATAGTGGCAAGGTCGGCTATAACTAGTGTCGCCACTAACTCAAATGGCTGCATATCTCCTATCTGTCTTTTTCCCATCACCCTTACTGCAATTAAGAGTATTACATATATTAAAACAGACCTTATGATGAGTGTTAACATACGTTTATTTTCTATTTTTTAGATTAAATTTATGCAAAATGAATGATTTTTTATACAAATTTAATCAAAATTAATTTATTTTGCATTATTTTCTATATTTTACTTGTGACAATTTTTTCTTATTGATTTTTAAGAAAGACAAATCACACAAATCAAAAATTATGGCAAAAATTATGTAAAAGACAAGTCCTGCCATACAACTTATTGTCAAAGAGAAAAATAATGGGATAATGCCTGATAGTAGAGAATATGACCACTTGGAAATAAGTATAGTCGGCAGTGAGCATATTATGGAGAGAAGGAGATACTTGAAGTTGAAAAAATTATCTTTTAATTTTCTTCCCATCATTACCAGATTAAGAACACTGGCTACACCAAGACATAATCCCATTCCCCACACGAGAGATAGCACTCCCAGATACTTTGTGAGAAGAAGTATGCTGAATATCAATAGCACTGCCCCCAGCATGTAATTCATAAAACTCTTTACCTCCATATCCAGAGCATTGAGACAGGAAATGGTGACCGAACTTATCGAAATGGGAAGAATGAGAATGGCGGAGTATATGAGGTATCGCCCCGCCTCACTACTTGCATAGAAGAACTCGCAAATGGGCACCCCAAGGGAGAAAAATAATGCTACGAAAATAAAAGATATGAAATATACAAATTTTACAGAAAAGTTTATCTTATTTTTCACTTCACTATAATTTTGAATGTGTATAGAAGAGGATAAATCTGGAATTAGAGTCATATTAAGAGCACCGATTATGGTAGACGGGATATATAGCAAAGGAAAAGTCATGCCCATGGCTATACCGAATACACTGAGTGCTTGCGATGAAGTATAGCCTATAGAGACCAGTTTGATTGGCACAATTATAGCAATAAGTGGAGACAATAGGCTGGAGAGAACTCTAACCAAGGTTATAGGAGAAGACGATTTGAGGACTTTTTTGATACTGAGTGATTTTTTTGTTAGCCGTCCTCCCATTTTGAAATATAATGCAAATACAAGCATAGAAGACGCCATGCAACTCACCACATAAGATATGCTGGCGAGGAATACTTTATCTAGTGCAAAATTTATTACCCCCAAGAAGAGAATGGTGAGAACGACCCTCACTACTTGCTCTACAAATTCTGTAAAAGATACCAAAAAATATTTCTTGTGTCCCCACAGATTGCCCCTCAATACAGCATATACACTGGAGAAAACAAGTGATGGTAATAGAATAAACAATATCTTGATACATCTTTCATCAGTGAAAAGCAAACCAAAAGCCCTGTTAAATACGAAAACTATTAAGCATATAATAACGGCTATCATTGCTCCTACTATAAGAGCACTGCTTACCATGGAGTTCTCTTTATTCTTGCTATCCTTTCCACCAGCATTTAGAGCAGAGGTATTCTTACTGACTACTAAAGGCAAGCCACTTGATACGAAAGTCTCCAGCACCATAAAAACAGAAAATGCCACCTGATATACGCCCAGTCCTTCTGCACCAATGAGCCTAGAGAGAAAGATTCTAAAGATAAATCCCAATAAACGTGTCAGGACAGAGAATGAAGATAATATCATCAAAGCCTTAAATAATTTTTTCAAGTGAAGTTCTCCTCGATTTTTTAATATATATATTAGAGGAGAGGAAAAGTCATGATAGATATAAAAAATAAAAGGTTGCCATGCAGATATGAGATGATAAGAGTGGATAAAAATATGCTAATAGATGAATTTTGCCACACATTTCATGTCAGTCAGGACAGATTGATATATTCTAGTTCACGACTATTTAATGGCGATACAGTTCTTATATTATATCCAGATTGCACTAGGCATATTGTTTTGCCATTGCAGACCATAGAGGAAATTGCGTCAATGCACAATGTGACTAAAGAATATATTTTGACCAAAAATAATTGCCAGACAATATTCATAGGTCAATTATTATATATTTAATTGATTTTTTAGCTCGTATTTGCTATAATCATGTCATGTTTTGTATGTTGAGGGTATAAAAAATGGTAGAAATAGTTGAAGTAAAGACTAAAAAAGATATAAAAAGATTTGTCAATTTTCCACATAAACTCTACAAAGGCAATCCATATTTCGTGCCTTTTCTTAATATAGATGAAATCAATAAGTTTGACAAAAAAAAGAATGAATCTTATGATGACTGTGATGTAAAATGTTTTTTGGCATACAAAGATGGGGAAATTGTAGGTAGAATAGCAGGTATTATACAAAAGTTATATAACGAAAAAACTGGTGAAAAAAGAGTGAGATTTTCTCGCTTTGATTCCATTGATGATACGGAAGTATCGAGGGCTCTTTTTTCTGCAGTAGAGAAGTGGGCAAAGGATAAAGGTATGACATTGATACATGGGCCAATGGGATACAATGACCTCGACAGAGAGGGACTGCTTATTGAAGGCTTTGATTACCTGTCCACATTTGAGGAGCAATATAATTATGACTACTATGCTAGACTTATAGAGGATTATGGATTTGAGAAAGAGGTGGACTGGCTAGAGTATAGGTTGTATGCTCCAAAAGAAAAGAATGAAAGAATCGACCGCATAGCCAATGCGGTGTCACAAAGATACGGTCTTTCTATCGTAAAACCCAAGAGTATTAAATGGTTCATTAAGAAATACAAGGAGCAGTTTTTCGAAGTTTTAGATGAGGCATATTCCCCATTATATGGTGTGGTTCCATTTTCCGACAAGATGAAAGATGCACTTATTTCCCAGTTTGGTCTTATATTGAAAAAAGATTTTTTGGTGGGGATAGCAGATAAGGACGAGCGACTTGTAGCCTTTGGACTGGTATTTCCATCACTTTCTGAATCTGTCAACAAGAGT
>CAMYXB010000097.1 GCA_947303145.1 uncultured Clostridia bacterium
AATAAAATATTTATATTATATCCTTTGATTTTGTATTGCTGTGGGATATATAGGCAATTCGAACACGCCTGAACATATCTCTTGTGTGTATTCTTGAGCGGCTGGAGGGGTGCAGTAGCCATAACTTGGCACCAATATCTCACTTTTTGCCAAAACTCTGGTGATGAGTGTCACACAAGCACTTATCTGGAATGTCGAGTCACTTATCCATGTGCCCATAGGAGACGACATGGCTCCAAAGACTTCAATCCTATACGGCACGATTGATGGCTGAGGGATAAAGAGTATAATATCATTAGGAATGGAGAGAGTAGTGGTCCCCGAGCCTGCCACTCCATTGGCATCTGTGTAGTTCACAATTATTGGCACTATGGCAGTGAATGACACTCTGGCGAAATTAGGTCTATCTGCCAGCCTCTCCACCACAAGATTTTCTATCGTTGTGTCACCATTTGTGGTGGCGGAGACGAATGTTAGTGGAGTGGTGGGACCTGCTGGGGTGAGATTATCTAGAGTGACTTGCTCATTAGCCTGCTGGAGTTGTCTCATGGCAGAGTCCAGCACTTTATCTACCTGTATGCACGCTTTTTCACATATCCCATTGAGTGGATTGCTCGTGATTGGCCCCGGAGTGCAACCAGTGCTTCTACCTGTTGTATAAAATGACATTTTCTTAAAATACCTCCTTTTTTCTTTTGATTTTATCGAAAAGTCCATTTTAGTTAAACATTTTTTGAGTCTATGTATCCGTTTAACTACAATAGAGTATGCCTTATTCTATTTTTTTGTTAAAAAAATCTCCCAAGTCATTTTTTGACCTAAGAGATTTTTGTATTAATATTTTTAGAGAAGATTATTATATCCCGATGAAATTATCTATTTTCTCTCTTTCCATTTCTTCTTGTCTAAGTCTTACCTTTTCTTCAATTTCTTCTTGTTTAAGTCTTATCCTTTCTTCCTTTTCTAGTCTCTCTCTTTCCTCTTCTTCTTTCCTTTCCCTTTCCTTTCTCTCCATTTCTGCGCTCATGCTATTTAGGTCTGCCACCATTGCAGCAAGTCCGGCACCCGCCATAGAGAACAGCCCAGTAGCCACAGCCGAAGCCGCAAGGGCGGAACGGGCGTCCTTCATAGCATTGATTTGTTCACGAGAGGATATGAGAGCATCCGCATAAGAGGCGGACTTTATTTTGCTGTCTCCATACAAAGTATTATCCAGCACTTCTATTGCGCCCTCGTCATTGTCGTATCTATGCAGGAGTTCGGAGTCCTCCACAGATCTGTTTATCGCCTTCACTCTATGATTGGCCTTCACTACGCCATCTATAGAGGTGAAAGTGACAGCCAAAGAGAAGATAGACACTACTGCTGGCACTGCTACTGCAGTCACTCTCCCTGTTGTTATCAAAGCTTTTTTCAAAAATCCTTCTTTCATTTTCTACTCCTTTTTACTAGAGACAATTTTACATCATTTTTTTCTTTTGTCAATAGGCAATTTGCAGTTTTTTTTGACATTTACTTTTATTTTTTATTTAGTTGTGATATATTTATATTTGTATGAAGATTTTTGCAATAAGTGATTTACATCTGTCAATAAATAGCGACAAGCCTATGGATATCTTTGGACCTGTGTGGGAGGGTTATCTTGACACCATTGAGAACGATTGGAGAAGACTTGTCTCAGATGAGGATATTGTCTTATTGAGTGGAGATTTTTCTTGGGCGATGCGCCTTGAAGATGCAGTGCCAGACATGGAATATATCGCAAGACTTCCGGGGAAGAAGATTATCATCAAGGGCAATCACGATTATTGGTGGAATGCCATAGGCAAGGTGAGAAGCGTGCTCCCTCCGTCTTTTATTGCTCTGCAGAATGACGCTATCAAGATAGGTAAGTATATTTTTTGTGGCACTCGGGGCTGGGCAATGAATGATGAAAAGATGCTCAATAGAGAGACACTTCGTCTTAAAATGTCTCTAGATAGTGCCAAAGCCCTGCAAACAAATGGCGAGGATATTATTTGCATGATGCATTATCCCCCATTTGAGAAGGGGAGATTATCCAGTCCATACACTAGACTTCTCGAAGAATATGGTGTGAAATGTGCGGTCTATGGCCATTTGCATGGCAAACAATATGTCTCTCACCCACTTGAGATTACTATCAATGACATTACATACTATCTCACCTCTTGCGATTTGCGACACAATCATTTGACAGAGATTATAGTGTAAATAGGTGATTAAATTACACTAATTGTCAATAATAATACATGAAATATACCTTTCCTCAATTATCAAATTGAGGATTTTTTTTGAAAAAGTGGTTAAAAGTGGTTGCAAGTGGTCAAAAAGTGTGTTAAAATGTTAGCGAAGGAGGAAGGAAATGTTCCTTGGAGAATACAAACACTCTTTAGATAGCAAGAATCGGCTTAGGCTTCCTGCCAAGTTCAAGAAGGGTTTTAATAGCGAAATCGTCTTGACCAAGGGCAGTGACGGCTGTCTTTTTGTGTTGCCTAAAGAATCTTTCGATAGTGTATTCAGCAAAGCCAGCACTATGCCTATGTTTGACTCCAATGTGCAGAGGTCACTTAGACTGCTGTTTTCCTCTGGTGCAGTGATAGAAGAGGACAATCAAGGCAGATTTCTTCTTCCGCAGAATCTCAAATCATTTGCCTGTATTGACAAGGAAGTCGTTTTTGTCGGTGTGGGCTCTAGGGTAGAGATATGGAGTAGCGAAAAATGGCAAGCATTCTCCAGCGATTCTAATTTCGACAATATTGTAGAGGAATTATCTAGATATGGAATTTAAGCATGTCCCCATTATGCTGGACGAAGTGATTGCTGGGCTCAATATCCAAGAAGATGGTGTATATGTCGACCTCACACTAGGCGGGGCGGGACATTCGGGTGTTATAGCGGATAGATTGTCAAAAGATGGCACAATCATTGGCTTTGATAAGGACAAAACCGCCATAGATGTAAGCAGTATAAGATTGAAAGATAAATCTTGCCATATCAAATTATTTAATAGTGATTTTAGACATTTTAAGGAAATATTAATCTCAAATGGTATAGAAAAGGTAGATGGTATACTGGCAGACCTTGGAGTAAGTAGTTATCAAATAGACGAGGGAAAGCGAGGCTTTAGTTATATGCATGATGGTCCCCTAGATATGCGAATGGACACCTCCTCCAGTCTAAACGCTAGTTATATTGTCAATAATTATAGTGAGCAAGCGCTTATTGATATACTGTATCGCTATGGAGAGGAGACTTATGCTAGGAGTATCGCTAGGAATATAGTCAAGGCAAGGAGTAATGGTGCAATATCCACCACACAGGAACTGAGACGAATAGTGGAATCTAGTTATCCAC
>CAMYXB010000098.1 GCA_947303145.1 uncultured Clostridia bacterium
ATGCTACTATACAATGATGACGGAGTGATGTATTTCCTCTCTCGTTCCATCACATTTAGAGTGGACGTGGAGGAAGTGCTGGACGGCTCATCCATCATGATTTATGACGGAGAGGGTGAGAGAATGTTCAGTTCGTCTACAGTAAGCTTCGAAGAAGACCTAGAGAGCGACTTTTATCTATACATCACAAGTAGCAAGATGCTAGCTTTCGTTCCTGCTGTGCAGAATGGCGATGTGCGTATCTCGTTTAATCAGGATTTTGGTCTCAATGACGAAGATTTAAGGAGTAGCCCATCACTTGCAGAATATCTCGCAGATGATATAGACGGCACAAGACTGGCGAGTATCAAAGAACAACTGCAGAATATCAATAGGAATGCCATAACTTTCAGCGATACATGGACTCCTGTCTACGATACTGGCATGACACAAATTGTGGGATACAAGGTGAAATATAATATAAATCAAGTTTATACCGTATCCCTTGACGGCGCAGACTTGCCAAGCAGTTTCATTGTCAGCTTAACAGCCACCACCGACCTAGGAGAAGTGCTGGGCAATTTCAAGATAACAGGCAGTGATGCCACAGTCATTAGGTTCGATATTGCCGACAAAGTGATAGACACCATATCCTTTACTTATGACGGGAGAGAAGTGTCCTCCATAGACCTAAAAGCCGATGTCTTATCTAACGGCACTCTAGGCTGGAAGGTGGGAGACTCTCAAGCGACAGACTACCTCACCTCTCTAGTCTATGGTCTTAAATATAAAGATGCCGATGAGGTGGTGTCCAATCCAGCATATTGCTCATTCCTAGTGGAAAAGGACGGCTCTTTCGTCAGTCTGCCATCTGCATATTATTCCTTCGATAGAGATGGTTATCTGTCTTTTAGCAATTTCCCATATAGTGAAGAGGGTATAACAGTTAGAATGCAGGTTAAGGTGACATCTACAGGTGATGCCAATCCTCTGTATTCCCACTATGTGTATAATTCTAGGACCAACACTTTCGATAAGAGAATATATGAAGAATTGGACGAGGGAAAATATCTAGAATTCAAAATAGTCAGCATGAATATATCTGTCACTCTCAATGAATTCGATATATCTGGATACAAGAACAATCTTATCCCATTATTTAGTAGCGGAGCCACAGGAAGTGTATTCAAGGTGACCATGATAAATGGCAGTGGCACTCCAGTAAGTAGTGCGATTTATTATGGGGACTTTTTCAAGACAGAACTAGTGAGAATAGGTTCCTCTTCCGCCACTGAACTGACTAGCATAGTAGATGATAGTCTCAGTATAAATAAAGATTTCATAAAGAACGAGAATATTGGTTTCAAATTCAGTTTCGATAGTGACAATGTGTATCCATTTCTTGTCAATGGAGACAGCGATATATATGTCAAGAGCATCGACTCTGCCTTTAGCGTCGACCTAAAGACCGCATATGATGCACCCAGCACAGACAATGTGTATGCAGACTTCATCTACAGCAAGACCAGTCTCTCCGCTTATGATATGGCAGGCGTCACTCTGTCTATTGCACCGCTTACGGACAATTTCGCATCTCTATATGTCATAGACAACGGCGCGCATACGCTTTCTTTCAAGGCTTGCACAGAGTCATATGCCTTTGGGGTGAGAGTGAGCATCACAATTGTTGATGAAGACGAGGCGGTCAGGTCTGCAGACTTCGACTATATCGATGCTATAACAGTGACACCATTATTTAATAGCGAAATGATTGAAGTGGGCAGAATGTTGACAGACGACTCTGACCCAGACAACATAGTCATCACCAGAGACGCAGGAGTTATGGTGGCAGGCGAGAACAACGGACTGTCTATGGAAAATGGTGGCATAGCCTTTACTGGACTTTTGAACGATAAGAAAGGGGAAATCTCTAGTGTTCAGGTCTCTTTCTCCAGCACAGGACTATCCATTATTTCATCTACACTGCACATGAGTCAAAATTCATTTAGCGATGTCTCCAGCTTTGGTTTCTTCTCTTATGACATGAACAAAGACACTCAAGTGAGGGTGACATTCACTCTCTTCTTTGAGGCTGGTGGGACATTCGTTGCATCTAAACTAGTGAATATCCACCCCAACTTAGATATAGCATGGAGAGACAAGGCTGTGGGTGAGGCGCTCACGCTTCAGTCGGGGAATAGCGTCAATCTCACACTACACAACAATTTCATCATCTATAGAGACGGCAGTAGAGTGGGGGCCATAAGCGAGGAATACTTCCAGACAGATGCCATAGAGGGTGTCGCCAGATATTCTAGGAACAGTTTTGCATTCCAAAATAGCGAGGACGAGGCATATTTCACAGATGTCAATGCAGGAGACGACAGCGCACCATACATTCTTTATGTCAATTACTCCTCAACTCAAGAATTAAAGACTATCGACATTACATTCAAATATATCGTTGATACAGAATTAGAGAGCGAGATGTATGAGATAGATATAACTATGTCCATCACTCTCAATGTTAGAGTGGGATAAGGGAGGAAAAGATGAATTTATTTGAAAATCCCAAATATTATGACAAGGAAGAGTTCTCACGTCTCAGCCTTGATGAGCAGACCAATCTCTTTCTGCACATTAGGTCATGGCTCCCTAGAGTGAGCGATAGTGTGAGATACAATAAGAATAAATACAAAGAGGAGATTATCAACAGAATAGAGCAAGTCTGTGCCTATGCTTGCAGTGGGCATATCCCCTCTCAAGACTTCATGGGATATATCTACAAGAGAGGCTTTGCCGACTTCTTCCCCATCAATTATAAAAGGGCGATAGAGTGGAATATCATAGCATCTGCCATGGGCAGTAAACTGGCACCACAGAAGATGCGTGCTTTCCTCAATCCAGCCATTGATGCTATAATGTTTAGCAGGAAATTCAATCAAATAAGGATTTACAACAACCTCACATACGAGAATTATTATTACTTTCTTGGCGGATATGTATGTGACGTGCTCTTTCATGACCTCAAACTAGACCCAAAAGACATGGCTAAAAAGGAACTTATTGAGGAAGATACCAATGAGAGAAAGATAAGGATTTTCTTCGATAGATATAGAGATAAGAGCGTGGAGAAGGCTATGGAAAAGTTGACCGAAGAACTCCCCGATGACATAGTGGAGGATCCGAAAGACTATGGCAAAGTGGGCGAGGAACTTCTCCGTCACGAAGACGGAAGCACAGGGGGCTTCGAGTCCATATACATAGAAGATATAGACGAAGATTAGAAAAATATATATTCATTTCTGCATATTCTCCAAATCAATGCAGACAATAGATTTAGGAGAAACATTATGACAGGAAT
>CAMYXB010000099.1 GCA_947303145.1 uncultured Clostridia bacterium
GTATTATTTCGGCACGACAGGAAAGGAAGAGAACGAAAAATATATTATCCCTTCGCTTAGGAAATTCTATGACGAGGACGAGGCTATAAGAAAAGTAGTCGACATGGCCATCAAACTGGAGGGCATGCCAAGGAACCTGTCCACTCATGCCTGCGGCATACTTATCTCCCCGCACAGTGTGGACGACTTTGTCCCGCTTGCTAGGAATGGAGAGGATATAGCCACACAATATTCCATGGTGGAACTTGAGGACCTTGGACTGCTTAAAATGGACTTCTTGGGACTTAGGACTCTGACGGATATAGATAAGTGTCTTAAACTGGTCAAGCAAATTCACAATGTCGACATTGACTTCTATAACATGGAATATGACGATGCCAATGTCTACAAACTCATATCCTCTGGTGACACTGATGCAGTGTTCCAACTAGAAAGTGGCGGAATGAAAGGCTTTATGAAGAAACTCAAGCCAGACAATCTTGAGGATATTATCGCTGGAATATCTCTGTATAGACCAGGTCCTATGAAATATATCGACCAATATGTCGAGAACAAGCACAATCCAGATAAAATAGTCTATGACCACCCCATTCTTGAGCCCATACTTAAAGCCACCTATGGCATCATCGTCTATCAAGAGCAAGTCATGCAGATAGTTCAGGCTATGGCAGGGTATTCGCTCGGACAAGCTGACAACGTCAGGCGTATTATGGGCAAGAAGAAAGTGGACAAAATGGCCTACGAAAAAGAGAAATTTATCCATGGCTGGCAGGATCCCAAGGGAGAGAAGAGTATAGACGGTGCAGTCAATAGAGGAGTGAGCGAAGAAGTGGCACGCAAGGTATTCTCAGACATGGAGGACTTCGCCAAATATGCTTTCAACAAGTCTCACGCCGCCGCTTACGCCTATCTTTCTTATCAAACCGCCTACCTCAAGTGTTATTATAAAGTAGAGTTTATCGTGGCTGTGCTCAACAATAGAATAACCACCATAGACGAAATCAAGAAGTATATCTTCTATTCCAAGCAAGAGGGTATAGAGGTTTTGCCTCCCAATATCAATAAGTCTATGAATATGTTTAGCGTGGAAGACGGCAAGATTCGTTTTGGTCTAGGCGCCATCAAGAATGTCGGTCTCGGTGCTGTAGATGAGATAATCAAGGAGAGAGAAAAATTCGGCGATTACAAGGATTTCTACAATTTCATTGAGAGGACTCTGCCCCTTGGTGTCAACAAGAGAATGGTGGAGAGCATGATTATGGCTGGGGTGTTCGATTGCTTCGGCAATAAGAGGTCACAACTCATGAGTGTGTTTGAGGCAGTGATAGACTCTGTGTCAAGAGAGGAGAAGAGCAAGGTCTCTGGCCAGTTCAGTCTCTTTGAACTAGATAGCAGTATGGATAGTTCTGATACATATATCCCTATGCCAGATGTCAAAGAATACACCAAACAATCCAAACTTAAACTAGAGAAACAAGTCCTAGGCATTTATCTCTCCGGTCACCCACTCGACAATTATATCGAGGAAATGAAGGACTTTACATACAATTCATCTATGCTCAGCGGAGAGAGAGAAGAGTTCATTGACGAAGACGAGAGCATGGATAGCGAGATGATGCAGAGCGATGGAGAAGTCAAAGATGGAGACATCGTAATGTGCGGTGGAAGTATAGAGAATTTCAAGAAAACATATACTAAGAATGGCAATAAAGAGATAGCCATAATTCGTGTGGAAGACTTGTTCGGCACATTCACTGCACTGGTGTCCAGCAGATTGTATGAAAAAACTAGAGATTTAGTCAAAGAAGACAGCCTAGTTAGAATTCATGGCAAAGTCAGTATAAAAGATGACGGAGATATTACCATTATGGCAGATAGCATCTCTCCACTAGAAGAAAATAATGCTGGAATGAAGAGAGATGACGCACCGACTAAAGCGGAGCATACCTTATATATAAAATATGACACCGAGGATTATGTCACTCACACTTCGGTGATGGCTATTCTCGAGGCTTATCCAGGACAGACTCCTGTCATGGTGAGATGTGAGAGAACGGGCAAGGCGTTCAAGATGAATGTTTTAGTTAGCACAAGTCAAGCACTTATGAATGAACTCGGTGCTGTGCTTGAGAGAGAAAACATGCTTCTTAGATAGTTGATAAAGGGAGAATTTATTATGAAAGTAAAAAAACTTGCTGTCCTAACCAGTGGCGGAGATGCACAGGGCATGAATTGTGCTATAGCCATTCTCACTAGACTATGCGTGGCTAGAGGCATAGACTTATATGGCATCATGGAGGGTTATAGAGGTCTCTATGAGAGGAATTTTGTTCAACTAAATCTAGAAAAAGTGAGTAATATCGAATCTCTTGGCGGAACTATTCTAAGGACGTCCAGATTTTTAGATTTCAAAGAAAAAAGCATTATAAACGAGTGTGTCAAGTTTATAAAAGAGGAAAATATTGATGCGGTCATAGTTATTGGTGGAGATGGCTCTTTCGCTGGTGCTAGACAGCTAGCCGAGCAGGGCGTGAATGTATTGTTTATCCCAGCTACTGTAGACAATGATTTAAGATACACAGACAGATGCTTAGGATTTGATAGTGCGGTGAATTACGCCACATCTTATGTAGAGAATGTCAAGCAAACCATGTCATCTCTTGGGCGTGGAGTAGTGTTTGAGGTCATGGGCAGATATTGTGGCGATATTGCCCTCTACACAGCGTGTGCCACTGGCTGTGATATAGTGGCAGTGCCAGAGAGAAAAATGACTGAGGAAGAACTCATATCTCAGGCAATCAAAATATATAAAGAGAAAAATCGTATGCCCACTATAGTGGTGGCGGAGAAACTCTTTGACGTCCACTCTCTAGCCAGTAGATTGTCCAGTGTGCTAGGTGGAGAAGTCAAGTATTCTGTCGTGGGCTATCTTCAAAGAGGGGGAGCCCCGTCTGTATTAGACAGGGCACTCGCCATGCTCTATTCAGTCAAAGTCATAGAGCTTGTCATGGAAGGTGAGTTCAATCAAGCAGTGGGCATTCGTGGCAAGAAGATTTTTTCCGCTCCATTTAATGAAATAGTCAATAGTGACTA
>CAMYXB010000100.1 GCA_947303145.1 uncultured Clostridia bacterium
AAGGGTGTCGTTTGAAGGGGGTAAAAGGGGGGAAATCGAAATCCCCCCTTGCTTTCTTTCTGTATTCTCTTTCTTTAGCTTAAAGAAAGAGAATGAACACTTTTTCAACATTTTTTGACTAAAAAACATTTTTCTACACAAAATACTATGGAAAAGTCGAAAAGTTGATTAAAATGGCGAGGAGTAGCAGAAAAAGCGGAAATCCACACTTTTTCCCCTTAAAAACACAAAAAAAGTCGTTCAAATGTGCGAAAAAGGGGTAAAAGATAAAAAAAATTAAAAATTCACAAAAAATTTTTTGAAAAAGTGCGAAATTTAGTTGACTAGATTTTTCAAAAAAGATAAAATTCCTATAGATAATCTTAAGGGCAAAATATAGAAATAGTGTTTTGAGTGTTTTGTCTATAATCAAAACATCGGAGGGTCATGAGGAAAGCAGGTCAGCCACCTGACTCGCTTTGTTGGGAAAGGAATCTTAACAATCTTTTATAAAAGGAGAAAGCAAGTGAGAAAGTCGAAAATACTTATGGTCATGACAGCATTTGTTCTAGCAGTCGTAGGCGTTCTCGTCGCAGTCACTTCCGTCTTGTCTGCTCAACAGCAGTCGGTCACCTCGTCATTGCAGGTCTCATATGTAGCCAACAATGTCAGTGCCACTGTCTCTGTGGCCAGCAAGACACAGAGTGGCACATTTAGCACGCCTTCCGCTTCCAATCCTGTGCAGACAGTCACATTCGGGCCGTCAGATGGTGAGTCATCTACAGCAGCACTTGTTGCTAACAATGTGACTCTTGGTGATTTTTCAGGTGAGACATTCCAGAGATACGCTGTGTATAAGTTCTCATTCAAGAACAACTATACTAGCGGTCATGGGACGAAGATGTCAGTCACTATGAATTATTCCGCTCCTACAGGTGAGAACAACAGCAATGTCACATTGCTATGGATTGCGGCTACAGACGACAATGAACCTTCCGTTTCAGTGAATAATAATGCTTGGAACTTTACCGATACCTCCAAACATGTGCAGTTGACTGCTGGAGCTTCTACTAATGTGTTTGTCAACTCCGGATCAGATAACAGGGTTCCACAAGGGACTACATACCATGTGTATCTTTATGTCCTTGTGACAGATACCACACTATCATCCAGTTTCGTATTAAGTAGTAGCAATTTAACATTCACATTGAATGGTGCTGCCTAATCCACACATTTTCCACTTATAGTTTTCTTCTTTACATTTCTTCTGGTGGCAGGGGAGAGGAGAGGAGAAAGAGTAAGTATCCTTGATGCGAGGCACATGGCGCATCACAATATCTATGTGCAGGTGAGGCAGTAGCCTCCAGTCTGGTCACAAGCTACCTCGAAGGCCGAAGACTAAAGAAAAAAATAAAAAAGTTTTTTTAAGGAGAAACAAAAATTATGAAAAACAAAAAACTAATCGCCACAGTGGCATCACTATGCCTAGTGCTTGTGGCAGTGGTCGCAGCAGTTATCGGCGTCTTGGCCGCACAAACACAGAATGTGAAGTCAAAGATTAAAGTTGGATATACTGCTACAAACGTAGGTGCAACTGTATCTATTAAATCTAGATCACAATATGGTTCTTGGGATGGTGCAGAGCAAGCTACTACTACTTTCTATACAGGTGATAAGTCAAAGACAGAAACTTTAGCAATTGACTCAGCCCCTATTGCATTGGCATGGGAGACTTCTGGTGATAACGATGGCGAGTTGAATTACTACGCTGTTTATCGTTTCACTTTTACTAACACAAGTGCTAACAATGCAATGAAAGTGAGTGTTGAGTATGATCCTAGTTATGAAGAGAATTCACAATCTAAAACTATAGAAAATAATGTGACTTTGAAATGGTATCAAACAAAGACTGTTGCTGCTGCTACATTTGCGAAACCTACATATACCAATAACACTACATTCAGTGCTATAGAAACACCTACAGGCCTGACATTACTCACAGTTCCAACAGATGGAACAAAAACACAGTGCCTTGATTCAATAGCAACGAATAATCAAGTAGGTTATGTGTATCTTGTTGTTCTTATCAGTAATGTGGATGCAGATGCAAGTTTTGATATGACTAATCATGGGAATATAACCTTTGTTCTTGATGCTATTGCAAACTCTTAATCAAAAATGGGATATAACTCAAAAGGAAAGTTAAGATTTCTTTAATCTAGTGAGACGGCATATGGCCGTCTCACACATGGTCGAGGTCACCGCATGAGGTGGCCTATAGCCTAGTATAAAAATTACATCAATATCAAAATTCTATAAAAAAGGAGGAGTGATATCTATGGCAAGAAGAGACAGAGCAGATAGACGCAACATCATCATCGCGATATTGCTCCCCTTGCTTTTCATAGCCGTAGCGGTGATTGTGATAGGTATATTCCTCTTCAGTCACCAGAATGTCGCTCCTGTTTTTAGAATAACCTATCTGGCACGTGCTGTCCATGCGGACGTCACCGCCATGTATCGTGTAGAGGGCGAGAACTCCGCCCACTTTTTCAAGAGTGTCGATGGAGAGGACGGCATTTCATTCGATGCCAACGATCCGCCCGAATCAGTCAAAAATCTCATCATGACCGAGGATATAGATCTGGTCGAGGGCAAGTCGAACTTTGTGCTGTTCACATACACATTCACCAATAAGAATCGCGGTAGGAGCCTGCGCATCACCATGAACGACGAAGCACACAGGGAGAATGTGTCCGTCCTCTATGCCACCTCCAATGAAATATCTGGAGAAATCTACGAGGAGACACTCAGGACCATCAGGTCGATGAATAATTCCACCTCCCCCCTCACCGTCACTTGTCCCAAAGCCACCGAAGAGGCCAACACCGAGATGACTATCTATGTGCTGGTGTCCATAGCCGACCCCCTCGCCGATGCCCTCTACGAGACCACCGATGATACACCATTCACATTTAGCCTAGAATCCTTTTAAATGTTCGCCTGTATGTCCCTTTCGCTTAAA
>CAMYXB010000101.1 GCA_947303145.1 uncultured Clostridia bacterium
ATATATCTATGTCGTGTGGGAATGAAATGGACTGATAGACAAAGTTAACGAAAATGTTTCTTTGTCTATTTTTTCTACTTCACTTTTATTGTAAGTCATATTTGACAAAAACAGCAAGATAATAGACAGATAGCCCGTAGTGACGATAAGGATAACTGGCATGACAGAGTGCGGGATAAGAAGGGCGAGGACAAGTAGAAGCGTGGAAAAGATTATCTCTTTTATTTGAAAGCGGAGTGCAAACAGAACTCCTATTTTTTGCGAATTTTTGGGAGTGACGATGAATTTCGCTTTTTTGCCAAACATTCCAAGAAGTGCGGATATAAGAGATGTGGTGAGCATGGAGCCATATAGCACTATAACCAAGATAAAATACAACAAAAATCTAAAAATATTGAGTCTAAACATCCAAGTGATGACATCATTGAGCATGGGGGCGAAAAAGAAAACTATGGTAGGGATAACCATCCAAGCCCTATAAATGAGGGATAAATTAAGTCCCATCACTGGCATGATGAGAAGATTGACAAAGATGTAAAAAGCAAATATAGCAGTGAGTGGGAGATTGTAAGTAAACAGCACAATATCCAATTTTTCAAAGAAAGTCATAGGTGAAGAAATGATTTTGCCAGTATATTTTTTGATAAATTCTAGATTGCCTTGTGTCCACTTGGAGTGACGTTTTTTGAATGCAACATAGTCTATAGGATATTCCTCTTCACATATTATATTGGGAGCAAAAGCGACAAAATAGCCATGCTTTCTTGCCTCTATGCTAAGGCACAAGTCCTCCGCCACGAGCGAGGGGAATCCACCAGCGGCATCGTAGCAATCCTTGCTAATCATGGCACCATGTCCTAGCATGGTGGAAAAGCCATAAAAATTTTTCATTGTCTGGTATGTCGGCCAATGTGAATTAACACCAATGTGAAAAAGTTTCATAAAAAAATTTCTATTCCTCGTGGAGACGTGGTTGGCTTGAACTATGCCTATCCTTTCATCTGAATAAAAATATTTGAGACACTCTGTTATAAAGTTTTGCGGGATAATTTCATCACTATCTAGTATCACTACATAGTCATATCCGCCGTCCTTCTCGCATTCTTTAGACTGGAGATAATGGTTGATATTCCCCGCCTTAAAGCCCTTTCTATCTTCTCTCCTCACCACTTTTACATTATGCTTTTTCGAAAATAAGTCTATCTTTTTCTTATAACCATCATCACTGCTATCATCTAAAATTACAGTGCGAAAATTTTTATATTTTTGCCTCATGCATTTAATCAAACTACTGCCGTCAAAGTCATTGCAAGTGCAATAAATGAGCAATACTCTATCATCTGCCATAGAAACATCGGTATTTATTATCCTTTCATACCTCTTGTATAGTCTATTTTTTGATAGAAAAAACCATATTACATATATAAAATCCTTTACTCCATTGAGCCAAAAATATGAAATAAATATGGCGTTAAGAACGAGCAAAATCCTAGAAATGATGAAAAGAAATGATGTGGGAGAAACGTTTGCCTTAAAAGGCACATATATGATATTCCTACTAAATACTGTCCATAGAAAAATAAGCAAAACACTCCACACTATAATCATGAAAATATATAGTGCGGGGCTCTTAGAGACAATCCCTTGTGACTTTCTTCTCATATCATAATTATTTGCAATTATTCACAATTTATTTTAAGAAATACCTTTTAACCAAATTATCTTTTCCGATTATTTTTTTTCAAACGAATATTCAATAAAATTCATAATAATATTTTCAATAAATGATATTTTGTCAAAATAAAACAGCTTTTGTCGCAAATATGGCGAAAAAAGAATATATAATAATTGGGTGAAAAATTTTTTGAAAAATTAAAAAAAATGCTTGACTATTCCCTATTCTTTTGGTATAGTAAGGGAGCATTGAATATGACTTGTCGTGCTCAATGCGTATGCGGGGGTGGCTCAGTGGTAGAGCGTCACCTTGCCAAGGTGAACGTCGCGGGTCCGAATCCCGTCCTCCGCTCCAAACTTTTAGGGAGTATAGCTCAGATGGTTAGAGCACTTTCCTTACAAGCAAGGGGTCGTAGGTTCGAGTCCTACTGTTCCCACCATCAATGATACTTTGTGGCACCATAGCCAAGTGGTAAGGCAGAGGTCTGCAAAACCTTCACCCCCAGTCCGAATCTGGGTGGTGCCTCCAAGATTTTCACTCGTCCCCTTCTCTTCCCTTGTAGTGCTGTCCACTGAAAGTATTTGCCGAAGTGGTGGAATGGTAGACACAAGGGACTTAAAATCCCTCGGGGGCGACTCCGTGCCGGTTCGAGTCCGGCCTTCGGCACCATGTAGCGAGAGCACATCTCGCTTTTTTTCTGCATTTTTACGGCACTTTTTGCTTTTTATATCATTTATTTTTGGCGTCAAATTGGCGTCAAAATTGGCGTCAAGTGGGTTATTTTTCACAATGTTTTATGTAATAAAAATTGTTATACAAATCAATTAACTTCTCTTTCGTTGCAGTTTTGTCAATATCTGTGTATTGGTCTAATGTCATTGAAATGCTTGCATGTCCTAACCACTCTTGAACTTGTTTCGCTGGTGTTCCTATTGTAAAATGATTTGTTGCAAATGTATGCCTTAATCTATATAGCAATGGCTTCTTTATACCTAATTCGTTGCACAGAGTTTTGAATTTATTTGAAACATATTTTTCACTCTGTGTGTCATGATTTTGAAAATAACTCTGCATATAATTGGCAAATTCTATGCTCATCTCTATTGCACGATGCTGTGCATTGTCATTCTTCGTTCCGTATATATTTATTATGTTATTGTCAAAATCAAAGCAATTTTTGTCAGGCAACTCATTAGGCCTGCACC
>CAMYXB010000102.1 GCA_947303145.1 uncultured Clostridia bacterium
TGTATTACTGGGCATGATGCTGGGTGTTGTCATTGGCATGGGCGTAGCCACATATTGCCGAGGGGCACAAGAAGTGGTGAAAAAGAGTGGCGAAGCAATAACCGACAGCGCCAAGAACATCATAGAAAAAGTCAAAGGGGAATAAAAATAAAAGAGACTTAGCGATAAAACTAGGTCTCTATTTTTTAACAAGCGAACATGGGAAAAACATTGATACATACTTCTTCGTATGGGTGATGAGATTTAATCGTCTCAACAGCACTATTTATATCTTTTTCATCACATACGAACTCTAGTTTATACTCAATAGCAGACTCTATTTCTCCCACTTTGCCACGATATGGGGTGGCATTATCTAATGGTCTCCAAGAAGAATGGACTTCATAATATGAGAAGCAACAATCATACTCTCCAATTTTGCCCAATCCAAGAGAATAGATTGCCTGCAAAATGTCGTCTAAAGCCTCTTTAGGTAGATATGTCTCAACCCTATATCTTTTGTTCATATTCTCTTCTCCTTATGTTCATTATGCTATATCAATATTCACTTGCTCTAATAAAAAAACATCTTCAGTATAACAAAAAAGAGCGTTATGCTCTATTTTGTAAATCTATGATTTATTGTTTGGTCTCTACTTTCTCTTGTGGGAGGACCTTGTCTGTGTATTTCCTCAAAGCTTTCTCCTTGGACATACTGGCGGTCTCTGTGACAGCAGACACAAGAGATGTGACAGAGGCTATCTCGCTAGGGATAATGAGCTTGGTGCTATTGCCATTGGCGACAGCCTTGAGTGCCTCATAGGACTCGAGTTTGAGATATGCTTGGTCAGGGCCAGCCTCAATGATTCTCTTAATGGCGGTGGCCTTACCTTCTGCCTCGGCTATAAGGGATGCTCTCTGTGCTTCGGCACGAAGAATGGTGGCTTCCTTCTCACCTTCGGCGATAAGAATCTTACTCTTCTTCTCACCTTCGGCAAGCAATATAGCCTCACGACGCTCTCTCTCTGCCCTCATCTGCTTCTCCATGGCTTCACGGATGGCTTTAGGTGGGTCGATGTTCTTCAGTTCCACACGATTGATCTTGATGCCCCATGGGTCTGTGGCCTCATCAAGGATGGCTCTCATCTTGGAATTGACTGTATCACGACTGGTCAAGGTCTCATCAAGTTCAAGCTCACCTACGATATTACGCAGTGTGGTGGCTGTAAGGTTCTCGATAGCGGCTATAGGTCTCTCCACTCCATAAGAATACATCTTGGGATCTGTAATCTGATAATACACGACTGTGTCTATCTGCATGGTGACGTTATCTTTGGTAATAATGGGTTGAGGTGGGAAATCCGCCACCTTCTCCTTGAGGGAAATCTCTGGTCCACATCTATCAAAGAATGGAAGAATGAGGTGGACACCTGTGGTGAGAGTCTTGTTATACTGTCCCACTCTCTCCACAACTCTGGCGGTGGACTGCTTGACCACTCTAACACTGGCTCCCAAAATAACCAGTGCCAAAACGCCTAAAACAATTAAAATGATTACTCCTATTGACATTATAGTTTACTCCTTTTTTATTGATAAAATCATTATATAAAATACAACGAAGATTGTCAAGTGATAGAAAGATAAAATCTTATCCAAATTTTGTTCACCGTGGCAGGTTATTTCTCTTTCTTACTTACACGTTTGACGATAAGTTTGTTGCCATTGACGGACACCACCTTGGCATATTCTCCTGCCTCTATGATGGCATTGTCCTCCGCCTTGACTGACCAGACTATTCCGTTGAACTTGGCAGAACCGAGATGATCATCATCTGTCCTAGATAAGAGATGTACTACTTGTCCGACTGCGACATCGACATTGGTCTTACCCTTATTTCTATTGAGAAATTTCAAAGTCACCTTCCTGAGCGCCAAGAGGCAAATTAGTGAGACAACCACTGCACATGCCACTTGAAATTCCACTCCCACACCACAAAGAGCCAAAATCATGGAAATCAACGCTCCAATGGATATCCACACTGACACCAATTCAAAAGTGACGAACTCAATAACAAGACTGACCACCACAACGCCAAGCCATATGTAAACCCAAAGCATAGGCTTCCTCCTTTTTTTAGTTGATACTATGATATATTAACAAAAAGGAAGAAAAATGTCAACATATAAAGTCTATATGACGCCTAGACTTATCATCATGGCACGATTGACCTCACTCATTTTATACTCTCCTAGTTCACCTATCTTTTCTCTAAGACGAGACTTGTCTATTGTCCTTATCTGCTCTAGCAAAATAACGCTGTCCTTTTCTAGTCCATATTCTCTAGCAGACACCTCGATATGTGTGGGCATTTTTGCTTTGTTCAGTCTACTAGTAATGGCTGCAGCAATAACTGTGGGGCTATATCTATTACCTATGTCATTTTGAATGACTAGAACGGGACGCACTCCTCCCTGCTCACTGCCCACCACTGGACTGAGGTCTGCGAAATACAAGTCTCCACGTTTGATCGAACTATCCATTACTTGCCTCTTTTAGCATAATATGCACGCACCTAATATGGTGATACAAAAAAGTCTTAACTAAACTAAAGCAAAATAAACAAAAAAATGCTTTCTCTACAAAAAAGAGAAAAAGCAAGTATACTATAATATTAGGAAGTGATTGGCACCTCACTATGCTGAGCATAATGACAGAAAGATATAAAACCTCGGCAATTATTCTTCCTCAAATACTTGGTCTATGGCAGACCTCACAAGGTCACTATCAAAACCACGAGAAAGTAAAAATCTATATGCCCTCTGCTTATTTTTTATATCTCGAGGCCTGCCTTGCATATATTTAGATAGCAATCCCACAGGGACAGAAGAGTCAAATTC
>CAMYXB010000103.1 GCA_947303145.1 uncultured Clostridia bacterium
TTCCTCACTATATTCTCTAGGAAGGATATTCAGGTCGAATGTTCTCTCTCCTGTGTAGTGAGAGCCGGTGCCTATCACTGTGACACATGCATTGTCTGTGACAGATATGGCATCATTGTATATGAGTGTGAAGTCTGTGCCTAATGTAAGTGTGACATGACGACCATCTATGAGCCAATCTATAGTGCCTATAAGGTCTGGGTAAGACTCCTCTATAGTCTTGCCTGTATATATGAGTGGCTCACTAAAGACAAGCGAGAGGTCTATATTAGGTGTGAGATTTCTCTTGACTATATTGAACTCTTTGGTCTGCATGCCAGAATAGTTGCCCTTGCCTCTAATGAGAATATTGGACTTCCCTACCTCTGTGAGAGTGCTGGCTGACTGGTCATGAACCAATTCATAATCCACTCCTTCTTGGAGAATATATCCGTCATCTGTTATCGATATATTGGCACTAGGATAGATAGGAGCGCCGGTATATTCTTGGTCAGGAATATCCTCTATTTCACTAGATAATGTGCTGATATCCTTGGCTACAATATCATAGTAGACTACGATGCTGCCGGTGTAATTGCCCATTCCAGTGATTCTCAATCTATTAGGCAAGCCTGTCACATTGATATTGTCACCAAATTCGCTATTTTGCTCGAAATCAATATCTAGGATATAGTCTATGTATAGTGCGAGATTATTGGTCTCAAGTGTGGACCTTATGGTCATCTCAAGAGCTGGAATAATGCTAATCTTGGAGTAAGTCTGATCCTCGATGTAGTAGATGTGATTGATATAATCTGTCTTGCTCTCGTTGTTATTCACTATATCCACCATAGCGAGACCTTCCTCGTGCTTGAGGGCGGACTCTATGTCTAGTGGAGTGATGGCAAAGGTATTAAATAAGCTATCCTTGTAGTTATTCCTGCCTATCACTCTCACCACTGCACTGTCTGTGACAGAGAGATTGCTGTCATACTCAAGGGTGTAGTCGTCGGTGCTAATGAGAAGTAGGCTATCCTTATACACTCTGTAAACATACACGTAAGGTGTGATGCTACTGCTGGTGTAGACTCTAGATGAGATATCTCCAGTGACATAATATGTGCCGTCACCATTGTCTATGGCCTCAGTATCGGTGATATAGTATGTCTCTATGGAGAGAAGCGACATAGGAGAAATGGTGTAGTGAAGTGGAACAAGTCCAGAGAAGTTGCTATCCGCATTGAATAGAATATTGACTATAGCAAGACTAGAGGCCTGTATATTGTCCTCATATGACTTAATAGCGAATGAGTCTAGAGGTATGTAAACCATGCTCTCCCTCTCTCCGTCACCATCAATATCTAGTGAGTAGTAGAGCGAGAAGATGTCATCTATTTCTAGTTCCACCTCTTCACTGGTGTATATCAGTTCCCTCTGCTCCAAAGTGAGATACTCTGGGACTATGGTGAGTCTGTTTATATCAAAGTATATGGTGTATGAGCCAACGAAGTTGCCTATTCCCTCTATCTTGATATATGCCTTTGATGAAGGAGTGGTGGCGGCAATATTGTTGCCATATTCTATAACAATGAAATCCACTGGAACTGTGGTAGATAGGAACACCTGAATATCGTCTCTATGTGGTCTTATCTCAAAACTGGTATATTCATAGGTATTGGACAGCGAATATGATATAAACTCGTTGCTACTAATATCGCAAGGATTGATAGTGAATTGTAATGTTCTACTCCCCTTGAAATTGCCTATACCATTGATTGTAATGGAGCCTATTCCTGCATTGATATTCTCTCCCTCTTCTATCTGACCTTTTACAAAGCCTGTGCCAAGTTCGACATTATCTACGACCATGTCACCCAGACTATTCTTGTGAGTCCATCTAAGAGTCAAGTCAGGAGAAATGGTGCTACCTGTGTAAGAATACTCCATGCCAGAGACAATGGAGAGGTCAAAGGCGCTGTTGCCAGTTATGTCAAGAGGAGAGATGTAGTAGTGAATATACACATCACCGGCGTAATCGCTATAGTTGTTTGCTTTGGCTCCTAATATGGTGGCACGAATAAAGTATGTGCCCACATCAATAGGTGTGGCCTCTATGTAAGAGCCAGAGACCGACTGGAAGATATGTGTGGTAGGGTCTATCCTATACACGAAGCCTGTGGAATCCTTGACTGTGGTAAGACTAGGCACAATGCTCAGTCCAGAGTAGACATATTGTCTGACATAAGGGTCGCTATTTAGGACAGAATATTCGTCTACATCTATTGATTGAATAATCTTAGGAGTAATCTCTATATAGAATGATGTGCTACCTATAAAGTTGCCTATGCCAGAAAGGGTGACTCTCATGCCACTCGTCGTGACGTGAATTTGGTCAGCATAACTGACTCTGAAGTCTCTGTCAAGCTTCAAGTCTGTCATGTGGTCTCCGCTACCGATAATTCCCTTATAATATAGCGCCACTGAAGTATCTGTGAATGGAGCCACGTGCTGACGGCCGTCATATTCCTGAGAGGCAGTGAGGGCGGAGTCATATCTTATCTCATAGTATGAGTAGAACAAGTCTCCTGTCTGAGATAATTTGCTCAAATCAAATGGCTTTATAGTGAAAGAGCGTGTGATGGAGGTGGACTTGTAGTTGCCCTTGAATGTAATGGTGACTAGTGCCCTGCCTCCCACATTGACAAGGTCTCCATCATATTCGAGGTAATAGTCATCTGTCGTGAGCGTGGTGCCCTCGCCAACGATGACCACCTGAACTGATGCAGGCGCCTGTGCCTGTCCGTTGAAAATGCAATTGGAGTCATCTATAGTTCTGGCCAGTTCGCTCTCTTTCAGTTCCCTGCCAGAGACATATA
>CAMYXB010000104.1 GCA_947303145.1 uncultured Clostridia bacterium
ACAGCCTCTCTCTTGCCCTCGTGACTGCCACAAACATGAGTCTACGCTCTTCCTCAAGGTCGCTACTGGAGGAATATGTCCTGACGATAGGGAACATTCTCTCCTCCAGCCCCACTATGAACACGCACTTGAATTCCAGCCCCTTGACTGCGTGGACTGTGGCTATGGTGACGGTATTGTTCGCATCATCATACTCGTCAATATCGCTATAAAGTGTGATAGATTGCAAAAACTCGCTACATGTGCCTTTTATATTATTGTCGAAATATTGCCTCGCCATAACAAGAAAACTATCCACGTTGAGAAGTCTAGACATATCCTCTTCGCTTCCTGTGGAATAAATATTCTTGAAATCTATGAGGCGGACTACATATTCGACAAGGTCATATCCCTCCATTCTCTCCATGGCGTCATTTAGGCTGACGACAACGTCTTTGAATGGCTTTATCCTCTTGTCTAGTGCGTGGTCTATAAGATATTCCTCACTATTAAGTATAAGGTTGTATGGGGTGGTGTTGTGGAACTGCGCCAGTTGGATAATAGATGCCACTGTAGCATCTCCTATGCCTCTCTTGGGAAAATTGATAATCCTAGCAAAAGAAGTGCTATCATAAGGGTTGGTCATCATCTTAAGATAACTTATTATGTTCTTTATCTCTATTCTATCGAAGAATTTGCTAGCACCGAACACTTTGTATGGGATATTGTAGTTGAGGAACTTTTCCTCGAATGGAGCAGAGAGGGCGTTGAGCCTAGATAAAACGGCAAAATCGCTATATTTGTATCCCTCATTTCTCACCATGTATGATATTTTGCTCGCCACATTCTCGGCTTCGTCAAATTCATCTTGAGCCTTATAGCAATCTACTTTGCTACCTATATTATTGTCTGTCCATAGCGTCTTGTCATTGCGCACTGCGTTGCATTTAATCACCTTGTTGGCGATATTGATAATCTGCTTGGTGCTACGATAGTTCTGCTCCATCTTGAATATCTTATAATCGGGGAAATCTCGCATAAAATCTCTGATATTCTTTATGTTGGCACCACGCCAAGAATAGATACATTGATCCTCATCGCCTACGACAAAGATATTCTTGTTCCCTTCTGCCAGCATTCTGGCTATCTCATACTGCACATGATTGGTGTCCTGAAATTCGTCTATATGTATAAACTGAAACCTATTTTGATACCTATGGAGTATATCTGGAAATTCTCTAAACAACTCATATGTCTTGACAAGCAGGTCATCGAAGTCAAGGCTGTTGTTGCTAGAGAGGAAACTCTGATAAGCGCTATACACTTTGACTATATCGTCTATGGTGGGAATGTCGCTATTGAGCCTTTGATACTCCCATGGGGAGAGATTCTTGTTCTTGGCATTGGATATATGGTAGGACATGGTGGAGGCAAGGCTTGTGTCCATCTTGAGTTCAGTGAGCACTTGCTTTAAGGCTCTGTCCTTCTCTGTATCTGTGTATATGGAAAAATTGCTGTCGAAAAAGACATTTTGACTGGACTTGAGGCTGGATATATGTCGTCTCAAAATCTTGACACACATGGAGTGGAATGTAGATATCCATATATCCTGTGCCCTCTCACCTAGAAGAGACACCAGTCTCTCCTTCATCTCGCCAGAGGCCTTGTTGGTAAAAGTGATGGCGAGGATATTCTCGGGATTGACATCTAAATCTACTATAAGGTGTGCTATTCTATATGTCACCAGTCTAGTCTTGCCACTGCCAGCACCAGCCAGCA
Organism: uncultured Clostridia bacterium; assembly: GCA_947303145.1. Classification (GTDB taxonomy): domain Bacteria; phylum Bacillota; class Clostridia; order Christensenellales; family UBA1242; genus UBA7862. The sequence continues at coordinate 1,759 of CAMYXB010000104.1, forward strand.
CCATAACTGGCCCATAAGTTTGATTAAGGGCTGTGAGTTGAGCATTATTAAGTTTGGACAAATCTATACTATTCATAGCAAATATTATATCACAAACTTATCCAAAACTTCAACTCAAATAATGTATTTACTGAGGTGTGTCTTGAAATATCTATTCTTGAGATAATTGAACTTTTGTGTGAGATTGTAGATATAGAACTGCTTGGCCTCTCTATCTAGAGAATTGAATATTTCATGGTCAATGAGAAGGGACACTGGGTTGGCCACGTTGCCACTATCTAGTATTTCACACACCTTTTTATACATCATCTCTTCATTCTGGGCATAGGTAGAGGGGGGAGATGGCTCCTTTTTTTTCTCACTCTTTTGGTGATGAGAGAGAAATGTGGCTAGACATTCACAGTTGTCTATGCCTCTCGCCTCATTCTCATAGTCATTTTTCATCATACGCATTTTGGCTCGCTTAGCCCAGTCGCAAATATTTTTACTCGGCATTTTTCTTCCCCTTTTTGCAAGAATTTTTACATAGATATTATAAATCTACTAAAAGACATATTAAAGAGAAAAGAATGTAAAAAAATGAAAACTTGTGACAAAAATTGTAAAAAATAGGAAGAAATTGCCACAGGACTAAAGTCCTTCGCAATAACAATTAAAAAAAACATAATTATGCACTCTATAGATAACATTAACTATGTCACCCTGAGCGGAGTTAACAAACGATAGTGAGTTAACATAGTCGAATGGGTCTACTCCTCTTAACAAACTATATACACATTTGATAAGAATAGACCCGTTCGACTACGCAAACAAGTTTGCTCCGCTCAGGGTGACATATCCTATCAACCCACTGCGAGCCTATATGTCGCTTGAGTGATATAAAGGCGGAGATTGTAAGTCAAATCACCGAAAATCGCAGTCTCGTCAAGCGAAAGAGATACATTGACAAGGCTTCATTCCGAGAACAAATGTGAGGGCGGGAAAATCTTTGCCAATAAAAAAAATGAAAGATACCAAAATAAAAAATCCAATGGA
>CAMYXB010000105.1 GCA_947303145.1 uncultured Clostridia bacterium
TGGTCTAGAGAAAGATTGTTCTCCACGTTATTTATCAATTTTTTATAGATAATGCTGGGCACATTTTCATAAAAGAATGCTTTCTCAAGTGACGAGTCAAAATGTCTAACTTTAGTGAAAAAAACATTTTTCTTAACCTCTGCAAGATAGTTGGACGACAAAAATGTATTAAATCTGCCATAAGCCCCTTGCAATTCCTTGAAAGTATTTTCTCTCAGTGGTCTGTCACTTCCCTTTAGAAATATAGCAGCAGTTTGCAAATCCATCTTTCGAAGAACTCCACTCTTGGACTTAACTCTATTAAACTTCAAATCTCCATTTTCAAAATTGGAATGATTATTAGCGAAATCCTCAGAGAAAGAAGATATGCCAGAAAGCAATCTCTCTTGCGCCTCAGGCAGAATATGCTCTTTTTCTCTAATGATTTCGCTCAAAAGCCTCTTATACGGAGAAAAAGCGTAGTCACTAGCAAGTTTTTGCAAAAATTCGTTGTCTAGACTACTTATTTCTGGCTCTATAAAGGAGGTTTGTTCTGCATGATATGTGAGAGCATTCTCTATCTTATTCACTAGCCCTGCTTGGTGTGCATTGGTGACATCTAAATCTCTTAGACAAAAAGCATAAGTAGCAAGAGATTCTGACATTACACTCAATTCTTCCATTCTCTTGAAACACAAAAGAATGGTGCTCATGTCGTTTAGTTTCCCCACAAATTGAGACATCTCTTCTATCTTTTTTTTATAATCTTTAAGGCAGGTCTCCCATTCTTTTTCGCTAGAAAAATAGTCCGAAAAATCCCATTTATATTTTTCATCAATTTTTACTTTCACAGTTTTTCTCCCTTTAGATGAACAAATTTACCACTATTCCAATTAAAATTGACAAGGCAAACAACAAGCCAAAGATAACAAAGTTCTCTCTCTTATCCTTGTTTAATCTAAATAGCATGATGAGTGCTATACCTGAATTGGCACAAAGTCCTGCTATACATGAACCAAGAGTGATGCCACCCTTGAGGAATAGTTCTGTGATAATGACAGATGTGGCACAATTGGGGATAAGCCCCACGATAGATGCAAGAATAGGCTGAAAGAACCCCGTCTGTGATAGGAATGTGACTATAGAGTTCTCCCCCACTAGATATACGAGAAAACCAAAGACTAAGTTAATTATGACGATGTATGCGAATATCTTGAGTGAGTGAATGAGTGGGTGAACAAAAAAGTGCTTAAATTTATTGTCATGACTATCTAAATCATGGTCACAACAGCCATGCACATCATGACTTGTAGCCTCATCATTAGATTGCTCAAAACTAGTATCGTTTTTCTTCTTAAAGATTAAGTCAAGCACCAGCCCCACAGCGACAGCGTAGACGAATTTAATAGACAATATCAAAAGTAAACTAGGATAGTATTCTACATTGGACAACATAAGAGGCAGCGCTTCATCAGAGGTAGCAAGAAATATTGCCATAAGCGAGCCTATGGTAATCACTTTCTTACTAAATAAATCTGTCGCAACTACAGAAAATCCACATTGTGGGATAAGTCCAAAACTGGCACTGAATACTGGGGCAAATCTACTCCTTATCATTTTGCTAGTCTTATATTTATTTAATATCTTCTCCTCTAAAAGTTCTATAATTATATAACAAATGAGAATGATTGGGAGCATTTTAAGTGAATCTATGAGTGCATCCCATATCACATCTAGTATTTCATTTAGCATGTATATCTTAGATTATTTCCTTTTAACTGCATCAAGCAGAGATTTTTATGTCTTTTGACTAGTGTTTGTCTCCCGTTCTATCATTGTAGAAATCAAACGCCTTCATAATTTCGTCCAAATCTTCAGTAGGATTGACGGCTTCCTTTAAGTCAAATCCTGTTTCATTGAGTAAAATATCATGGGGGGGCTTTTTGACATGAAGAACGACTTCTTCTGTCACATCGCCCTCTTTTGCGTCTATTAATGTGGGCTCTTCTATATCAGACTGGCTTAAACTCTGTCTTTGAGCCAAAACATTCTGCTCAAGACTAGTGCGACAATCTTTTATCATGGACAATAACTGCGGTTTAAGAGATTGCACATCATCATTCTTACATAGGATAGATTCCATCTTCATATATGTGAGCGACAATCTCTTGGCCTCAAGTTCGAACAAATTCCTAGAGCGACTTTCTATCGTTTCCGCTCTTTTAACAGCCTCATAGAGTGTTAAAAGCATGTCATCTTCACTATCGTCTTGAGAGCCCGCTTTCTCCAATTCGTCCTTTAGAGCAAATATTCTATCTTTTTGAAGAGAGAGTCTGTCCTCATAGTCAGAGGTCAACTTGCGGATATAATAGTCTACACTTTTGATGTCATAGCCTTTTTTTACTATCTTAAACTCCACCATCTCCCTCCTTGCTTTTTCTAAAAATCAATATAAGGGATATTAAACCTAAGATAAAGAGCAATATGCTGAGAAATTGCGACACTTTTATCCCTGTTGAGAAGAACATCAAACTCTCACTAGGATCTCTGATAGTCTCAAGCATGGCTCTAATAAAGCCATATATCATGAGATATGATGACACGACGACACCCTTCCTAGAAGACTTTTTGGTGATAATCATAAGGACAGCGAATCCTATGACATTGAGTATCGCTTCATAGAAGAATGTGTCAAGATGCCATTT
>CAMYXB010000106.1 GCA_947303145.1 uncultured Clostridia bacterium
AGATTATTGCTTGCTGTGTAATTATTAGCAATCCAAGCAGGGACCAAGCTATCCACAATCAGCAAATTGTGCTGTTGTCTGTCATAAGTGACTTCATCGGCACTGAAAAAACTGGCGATGTATTCAGCATCTTTACCGGCACTTGTAATGTGGAAGATGCCATTGATATAAGAAACGGAATAGCTCGAGGAAACGCCACTTGCATTAGGTGTAAGTGTGTAATCACCTACTTCGGTTCCTTGTGCCTTGTTGATAGTGACTGTAAAATTGAAATCACTATTATTTAATGTGGCTTCATTATGTTTTATAGTATACATACTATTATCTACGCTAGGCTCGCTACCAGTCCAAGGAGCAGATTGGTCAAGCGCTGTAATAGTCAATGTATATGCTGTGACGGTGTATACGCCACCGATAAATGTGATGTCATATCCCGCTGCTTGTTGTTCGTTGCCATCTTGAATATAACCAGATACTGTTATGTCATAAGAACCCACAGCATTCTTGTTAGCATTGGTTGTGATGCTGAAATTGGCACTATCGCCATCAAGCAAAGCACCTGTCATCGTGTATCTAAGAGGAGAAACTAAGTTCTCACTATACTGACTGCTCTGATCGTCTGCCTTAACAACTATTCTAATAGGCAATATTCTAACAAGTCTTATCACCTCGTCTACTGCCTTGTAGACACCACCAGCAAGTGCAGAAACACCAACGAAATAGTAGCCTACACTTGAAGGGGCAGTCTGAGGATTCAATTCAAATCCCTTAGTGTATATCTTATCATATTCGTCATATTCAGCACTATACCACTTCACAACAGGTGTGGCTGTAGGCTCATAACCCTGCGCTGAGCCAAGGAAGGTATAACTTACTTTCAAGTTGTCTACAGTCTCAGGCAACTCAGAAACTCTCTGCATAGATACTGGGAGTCTTCCGTATGTAAAAGCATACATATCGTCCACATTATCATCGTCAAAATCAGCATTGGCACCAATTGTAATCTGGGCTGTCTTGGCTGTCAAAATCTTGACGGTGGCGGAAGTCACATTAATTTCTACTTCCTCTTGTTCACCGAGGCTGGTTCCATCAAGATATTGATAGGCCTCACTGACTGTATTGTGCACTCTTTCCTCTGCCTGAGGATCTGGGAGCACGAGGCTGAATACATAATCTTCGTCTTCAGCATTTGCATTAATGACATTGTATACAATGGTCACGAATGATTCATCCTCTCCGCTTGTTCCCTGATACATATTTTCAGATTCGAAGGCAAGTCTGATGACATCTTCTTCAGTCTCAAAACCAGTGATGGTGGGATCGCCAAGGGAAGTCTCTGCCCAAGATATGCTATGCGAAGACTCGTTGTTAACAAGGACAGTGGCTATATTAAACACCGTCTTATTATAACTAGGCACAAAAACCAATGAATTGACGCCATCATTGTATACCACCTTGTAGGTAATAGTGACTTGATGCGAAGTCTGCGATGCTGTGTCTATGAGAAGAGTGTCTTCACCATAATTCTTGGTGTAATCTGCATCGAGAGTGAAGTCAATATGCTTATTCTCGTCAGCATGAGCAGAAAGGTTGCTATTCACACTAGCCATTCCAACAAAGCACATAAGGCCTAAGAACATAGCTAAAGTGAATATGAAGTAATTTATTTTTTTCATTTACTTTTCATCTCCTAAATATTTTATTTTTTTTGTTTTTTGCCAAAATTGTCACACAAATTCTATTCTCAAGGGCATAGGCGAAATATCCGCTTATACTTAGAGAGCCAAAATTCTATTCAAATCTTGTTCGACCTATCTCTCTTTCCCTGTCGAATAGTAGAAACTGTGCAACAAATATCCCTCTGATTGCTATGGCAAAGGTCACAACCAAAGAAGCCTAACGATTCAATCGACTTTATAGTAAATCGTCCATATATATTCACACTGTCATGATGTCTCATAAGACTTGTTGACACAGTTCTTGTGTGCTGTTATACCACTTTTAGCCTACTTTGTCAATTTTTTTTCCCTAAAAGTGACATAAAAATTAAATATTTTTCAGCACAACAAGATATATATATTCTAGAAGAATTTTTAAGTTTCGCACATTTTTAATTTTACTGAAATTTCAGTCAATTTTTCGCCTTATTTTATCCATTTATAATGCGCTAATTGCCTCATTTTCACGCGTGTTAGCAACAAAAAAATGCCGATAATTCGACATTTTTCGTGGAGCTACTGAGCGGGTTCGAACCGCTGGTCTAGTGTGGTTTCAATAGGTCGGCAGAACGGAATATAATATAAAAATTTGTGTTATAAAAAATCTGGAGCTACTGGGCAGATTCGAGTTGCCGGTCTAGTGTGGTTTCAATAGGTCGGCAGAACGGAATATAATATAAAAATTTGTGTTATAAAAAATCTGGAGCTACTGGGCAGATTCGAGTTGCCGGTCTAGTGTCGTTTCAATAGGTCGGCAGAACGAAATTAAATATGAAAACTTGTGTTGTATAAAATTTGGAGCTACTGGGCAGATTCGAGTTGCCGGTCTAGTGTCGTTTCAATAGGTCGGCAGAACGAAATTAAATATGAAAACTTGTGTTGTATAAAATTTGGAGCTACTGGGCAGATTCGAGTTGCCGGTCTAGTGTCGTTTCAATAGGTCGGC
>CAMYXB010000107.1 GCA_947303145.1 uncultured Clostridia bacterium
TCATTTTAAGAGATGAGTGAGGACTTATATTCTTCACATTTTTTTCTTAGAATAGATGCATGTTCTAATGATGCCTCATTATCTTTATCTCCACCAGATAGTCTAGCAATTTCGCCCAAAATCTGCCTTTCATCTAGAGATGAAGCGGATACTCTAGTGTCCTTATTCTCAACATACTTGTTTATCAAAATATTGTTGTCAGCCATGGCACAGATTTGTGGTAGATGAGAAACTGATAGGACTTGATGCTTGCGGGATATACTGGCTAGTTTGCAAGCCACTTTGTAGCCCATTTCTCCACTTATCCCAGTGTCTATCTCATCAAAAACCATCATATCTATAGTGTCTTGCGATGATAGAATATTCTTGAGAGCAAGCATAAATCTACTGGCCTCTCCGCCAGATATAATCTCGCTAAGAGGCTTCATGTTCTGTCCAAGATTGGCAGAAAACATGAAAGTCACAGAGTCACTACCATTATGAGTTAAATATCTTTCACAATCATTTCTTATAAGATAAGGCGAAAATTCAACATGAAATTCTGCATTTTTCATGCCAAGAAAGCCGAGTTCATATTTTGTCTTTTCTTCGAAGTCATGTGCCACATGGCGCCTTACATCACTTATTTGACATGCCAAAGAAAAGAGGTTGTCTAGTATTTTTTCTTTTTCCTGCAACTTGTTTTTAAGTAATGTCTTACTATTTTGAATATTATCATACTGCTCTTTTGCTTTTTCTAAAAACTGAAAAATCTCCTCTATGCTAGCACCATATTTTCTTTTAAGTGTTTTGATAATGTCTAGCCTTTCATGAATGGAGTCTATCTCATATTTGTCATAATTACACCCCTCGTTCTTCTCTTTCAATGTGGTGGAGATGTCTTGGAGGTCATATTTTATGTTGTCCACTCTTTCAATCAAACTAGATATACTTTCGTCATATTTTTCGATGTTAGATAAAAGAGATGAGGAGTGTTTGATACCATCTATCAGAATAGGGTTGTCTAGATTAGATATTGCCCCGTCAATGCTTTCAAAAATTTTCTCTGCATTCTGCATTATTTGAAGTTGGCTCTCTAATTTCACATCTTCATCTATCTGCAGGTTGGCGCTTTCAATCTCATTTATTTGATAATTGAGAAGATCCAGCATTCTTTCTTGATTTTCTGGAGAAGAATTGAGAGATGCGATATCTTCATTACATCGTTGCAACTCATCATAAACAGATGAATACTGACTAAATATTGTCTTATCTTTAATGAATGAATCGATAATAGATAGGTGATATTTATTTTGCAAGAGTTTTTGATGTTCGTGCTGCCCATGAATGTCCACCAATAGTTGTGTCAAAGGTTTAAGCATGGCCAGAGTGAATGGAGTGCCATTTATTCGAATATCACTTTTGCCGTCAATAGACAATTTCCTTGTGATAATTAGACCGTCATCTGTATCTAAGTCATATTCTTTTAATAATTTATTGACATCACTAGAAAATGGTGGCAGGAAAAGCGCTGTCACTTTCATAACACTTTCATTTTGTTTGATGAGAGTCTTGGAGGAACGTGCCCCAAGGACAAAACTAAGAGCATCGATAATGATACTCTTACCTGCCCCAGTTTCTCCAGTAAGGACATTGAAGTGGTCCTCAAAGTCAATGCTGAGGTTATCTATCAAAGCGACATTGTCTATAACTAAATTTTTTAACATATATTTAGACCTGATATAATGATACTAAAATAAAAAAGAAATTGCAAACAAAATAAAACATTTGTTTTATGAAAACCCATATAAAGGAGATTTTATGCATTGATAATATTCTCTAATCTATTCAAAGAATATTCTGCCGTCGAACTATCTGAAAAAATCAAAGAAACTGTATCATCTCCATATGTAGCGCCCAGCAAGTCATCTATATTGAATTTGTCAACTATTCCACAGATGCCAGAGGCGAAGCCCTTAATAGTCTTAATTAAAATCAAATTCTTAACTGCTCGCATGGATATAACTGTATCCTTGAGTATGTATATATATTTGTTAGTAGAAGGAGAATTTTCTGCAAAGGCATATTTATATCTACCAGATTCTTGCGACAAAATTTTGATAAGCCCAAGTTCCTTTATGTCACGACTAATGGTGGCTTGAGTCACATCAAAATTGCTAGATTTGAGATATGATACTAGTTCATCTTGTGTCTCTATCTCATGAATTGATATGAGCTCTAATATTTTGTTCTGCCTTATATTTCTAGCCATTTCTACCTCCTTTTATATTTATTCATCAAATTATGAATACATTATACATTTTTATTTATAATTATGCAAGGGGTTTTTGTATAATTATTCATGTAATTTTTTATAAAAATTCACATAATTTATATTTATAAATCGTGTTATGAATAAATATAAAAAGAGACTTCTCTATTTTTTATTGATAGGGATTAAGATATAAATATGATAATTCATTTTTCATTTTCACAATTGTTTTGTAGATAAAAAAAATACCCCAAACTTTTTCTTTGAGATATTTTATATTTTTATTATTATAGGTTATTTATACTGCTCCATTTCACTATCTAT
>CAMYXB010000108.1 GCA_947303145.1 uncultured Clostridia bacterium
AGAAATGTCAACTTTACTGCAGATGCATGGTATGAGAAGCCATCTAATAGTGGTCTTAAACAGGCTTTTACAGGCAATACATTGACCGTCCTTGCTTCTGCCACAGAGTCTACCTCTAGCACCTTGTCAGTGGCTAACGATATTATGCTAAATGCTAATCCCGATACATATGTTTTGTTTACATACAAGTTCGTCAATACTGCATCTAGTGGTGGGTATGATATGCTGGTATCCCTCATAGATGATGCCACTAAAACTAATGTAAATACGAAATATTACACATCTGTCACATCGGGCACATCTCCCACTGTGTATTCGACTTTATCATCGCAAAAAAATACTGTGACAACAAGTGGCATTTCCCTAGTTCCAGCCCCTATAAGCGTTCCTGCGCAGTCCTCTCTGCTCTACTATATATTGGTAGAAATTGATGACGATACCCTTTGTTCCAGTTATGTCGGAGATAACACACACGAGATTACATGGGACATATCTAGTGCTAATACTATAGGTGCCAGCACTCCCGCTGTGACATACAATGTCAATGGTGGTGTGGAACAGAATAACAGCGCTCCTACTAAAGAGGGATATTCCTTTAAAGGTTGGAACACCTCTTCTGACGGAACTGGCACGACCTACACTAATGAACAGGCTCTCGCTCTTGCTCAAGCAGGTGGACAGCCAATTATGTTGTATGCAGTGTGGGGGGCACCAGAGACTCCAGAGGAGTACTTTTATTGGAATGGGGACACCATTCTCGGCTTTAGTGAGACGGGATATAATGCATGCGTGACAGATGGTGAGACAGATATAATCATCCCTTCTAGATGCACTGCGATTGGTAATTATGCTTTTTGTTACAGCTACTGGACCGGAACAAATTCTCATACTGGCTACTCATCAGGTATAACCAGCGTCACATTTGCTGGAGACAGTGTCACCAGTATAGGATATGAGGCTTTTGATGGATGTTCGACACTCACATCTATCACAATTCCGAATTCGGTCATTAGCATAGAGACCGGCGCCTTTAGTTATTGTTCGGCATTAGCATCTATTTATCTTCCGATTGGCGTCACCAGTATAGGGGAGCGAGCTTTCTATATACCTAATTACAACAACAAAGAGTTGAGATATGAAGGGACTTGGGATGAATTGGTCCCAATCATTGGTTATGTAAATGATTGGAGTGCCGCATATGCCAGTAACAACACCGCTTGGGTTTTTAGCTATTACGTCGGGGATTTTGTAAAGCGAGGAGAAATAACCGTTACGACTTTGGGTGATGCCGGTAGCAGAATTTTGAATATAGGATATTTTACTTGTTTCACCGCTGATACAGATGTCATGGTGTATGATGAGAAGAGGAAACGAATAGTCAAGAAGAAAATAAAAGATGTCACATATAGGGATATTCTGGTCGTGTGGAACTTCGATGAGGGCAAGCTAGACTTCGCCAAACCCCTTTGGATCAAGAAACCAACTAAAGTCGGCTCACTGCACAAACTCACATTTAGTGATGGAAGCGTGCTTGAGATACTGGGATATGCACACTACATCTATTCTGCGACAAAGCAAAGATTCGTCAATGCTTGCGACATCAGAGAGTTAAAACTGGGTGAAGAGGTATTTACTGTAGATGGCAAGACCATTTCGCTTATCTCGCATGAGGTGATAAAGGAGAAATTCGATAGTTATTCCGTCATTACAGATTATCACATGAACATCTTCACCAATGGAATATTGACATCTCTTCCATACAACAATATCTATGAGATAAAGGATATGAAATTCGTCAAAGAAGAGCGAGAACTTAGAACTATTGATGACTATGATGATGTTCCAGAGGACTTCTTCACTGGACTAAGACTAGCAGAACAGACCATGAGCACAGATGGAATATCCAATTTCGTTACTAAGTCATTGAGTGTAAAGGAGGAGGAATAAAATGTCTGACTACACAATAAACATAAATGGGCAAAACGATATACTAGAGAAAGAGTATAGTTATAAACTTGTCAAGATGACAGAACCCGTATCCGTCATAGTGACAATATACAACAAGGCGAAGTATCTCGATGCCTGTCTCAGCAGTATATTGAACCAAAGTTATACCAATCTAGACATCATATTGCTAGAAGATGCCTCTACAGATGGAAGCCTTGAGATAGCGCAGAAATATGCACAAAAGGATAGCAGAATTCGCTTGATTTCTGACGGAGTTAACCATGGTGTTTCTTACGCAAGGAACAAGGGCATTGAGTTGGCCACATCTGAGTATATAACTTTTGTTGATGGTGACGATATTTTAGATGTCAACGCTATAGAAAAGATGTTGCATGCGTTTTATGAATACATCATTGACTGGGCAGTGTTCGGCATAAGGACTCGAACAGATGGGAAGGACAAGGTATATTCCAGAGCTAGCCAAAGCAAGTTTTACTTGACTCATGATCCACAATTCTTCCAGTCGCTATATCTAGGCAAGCAGATTTATTCTTGTTGTGCAAAGATGTATAGAAAGAGCAAAATTGTAGAATATTTTGAGGATTTTTTGCATCTATGTTCATC